>DATLLK010000183.1:0-5929 GCA_035537895.1 Planctomycetota bacterium | reverse complement strand
GTGTGGAGGCAAGAAGCGCCCGCGAGAAGTGCGGCCGCAACCGATGCGTACCACTCGAAGCGGGGCGATCGTCCGCAGGGATCCACTCCGTCAGGCTACCTCACGGGTGGGAGTGAGCCCCCCGCGTGCGCACCTCCCTCGTCCGCATCGTCCTCCTTGCCCTGGCTGCGGTGGCCGCGGGCGCGACCGGCGCGCCCCGCACGGCCGTCGCCGCCCCCGAGACGCTCCTCCTCGCCATCTGGTCGAACTACCTCCCTGAGTCGGTCATCGCGGAGTTCGAGAAGGAGGCGAACTGCACGGTCGAGATTCCGTGGAACTACGGGAGCAACGACGAGCTGCTCGCCAAGCTCCAGACGAAGTCGACCGGGTTCGACCTCGCGGTCCCGAGCGACGTGATCCTCGAGCCGCTCGTCGCGCAGGGTCTCCTCGAGCCGCTCGAGAAGGACAAGCTCCCCAACCTCGTCCACCTGGATCCCGCGTTCGCGAAGCGCCAGGCCGATCGCGAGGGGGCGTGGTCGGTCCCCTACACGTGGGGCACCGTGGGGATCGCGTGGCGCACGGACCGCGTGAAGAAGCCCGTGGACTCGTGGAGCGTGTTCTCCGACGCGGCGATCGCCGACGGCAACGCCTACCTCCTCGAGGAGGCCCGCGACGTCGTCGGCGCAGCCCTCCTCTTCCGCGGGCACGACCTGAACAGCACGGCGCCCGGCGACCTCGCGCACGCACGGGAGACCCTGCTCGCGTGGCGCAAGGGACTGAAGGGCTACACGGGCGAGGTGAAGGACCACCTGCTCTCGGGCGAGGCGTGGCTGATCCAGGCCTACAACGGCGACGTCGCGCAGGCGATGCAGGAGAAGCCGGGCAAGTACGGCTTCGTCGTGCCCAAGGAGGGCGGCATCCTCTGGATCGACAACCTCGTGATCCCCAAGGGCTCGCCGAACAAGGCGCTCGCCCACAAGTTCATCGACTACGTGCTCCGTCCCGCGGTCGCCGCCAAGATCAGCAACGGCATCCGCTACGCCGTCGCGAACAAGGACGCGATCCCCCTGGTCGACGAGGCCATCCGCAAGGACCCGGTCATCTACGCCCCCGACGACGTCCGCTCCCGCCTTCACCAGCACCGCGACCTGGGCGCCGAGCTGAAGAAGGTCACCGACCTCTGGGCGGAAGTCCGGGGCAGCTGACACCCCGCGTCCGGGAACCCTCCAAGCCATAGAAGGCCCTGGATGGGCATGCGATCGGGGAGGCTCACTCCCACCCGTGAGGTAGCCTGACGGAGTGGATCCCTGCGGACGATCGCCCCGCTTCGAGTGGTACGCATCGGTTGCGGCCGCACTTCTCGCGGGCGCTTCTTGCCTCCACACCCTCGTGCAGGCCGAGGATGCGCCGCCCGCGTCGGCCAAGGCGCGGTGGACCGCGCAGAAGGAGTACGACGACGCGTGGCAGGTATGGGGCCCGCCGATGGACGCACGCATCAAGGCGTGGAGGCGCGTCGACCAATTCGACGAGATCCGGGCCGCGGTGGACGACGCACTGCAGTGGTTCCCCGACCCGCAGGCCGTCGCCCTGGTCGTGGGCGCGGTCCGGCACATCAACTCCAGCAACGTGAAATGGGACGCGAAGCCGGCGGGCCTCGACGCCTGGAACGCCGGGGTCGCGCTCCGTGCGCTCGCATCGCTGCCGCGCCCCCCGCGACTCTACGACCACTCCACGCTCGTTCGGGGCGGCGTGATCGCGAAGTGGTTGGCTCCATGGTCGGCGGGGAACGCCGACGGCGAGCACGACGTTCGAGAGGACCTGACGCTCCTGGCTCGATTCCTCCGTCGGCTGCTCGACGACGAGGATCGGCTCTGGAGCCCGCTACCCCTCGATCGACGCCTCCTGCATTACCCCCCTGTGCGCCGCACCGATCCACGATGGCACTGGGACACCCCCACCGACGAGGAGGGCTTCCTCGCCTACGAGGAGGCGTGGTACGCGCACAGGCTCCGTGCCAACGATCTGTCGGCGCTGCACCACGTTCGGCAAAGCTGGGTGCTCCCCGAGATCGTCTCGGCCTTCGCGACACGGTTTCCGGCCGGTTCGCCGGCGGAGGCGGCGTACCGCGAGCGGATGCCCGCGGACGTACCCGAGTTCCCGTGGCTCCCACTCCTCGACGCGGTTCGCCGGACAAGGCCGACCATTCCGATGCGGAGCGCTTCCGGCGTGTCCTTCTGGGTCACGGCGAAGCGATCGTCGGGGCCGCCGACCAGCGGTCAGGTCGGGCACGACCTGGCCGTCGACGTGTTCGTCATGAACCGGACGGACGCGACGATTGTGATTCCGCTGGGGCGGGTGCGCGCCGCCGTCGTCCACGGCGAGGGCCCGCGCGATGACGACGCACTTCCCCCGCCGCGGACGGCGGTGACCACGGACCTCGAGATCGTGGCCCCGAACCACACCGCCTCGGTCCCGCTCTCGCTCCCGATGTTGCGGGACGGCCTCGCCCGCGTGGTCGTCGCCCTCGACAACGACGCCGTGAAGATCGGCGACGCCGACGGCGTCTGGACCGGCGCGGAGCGCTACGTCCTGTACGTCGACATCCCGCGGTACGGCATCGACTCGAGACCCGCGCTGCTACGGAGCGCGCATGAGAGCGCGGACCACCCCGAACGCGTGGATGGAATCCTCGCCGAGATCGCGGCGATGGCGCGCGAGGAGCCCGACGACCGCGGCGCCGAAGCCTGCGGCGAGATCGCCGTGGCGGCGAAGGACGGTCGCGTGGCCGCCTCGGCTCTCGCGGCCGTGGAGTCCGCGCTCGCGCGCGGTTGCGGTGCCAACACCTACGGGAGTCTCGTCACGATCGCCACCGACCGCGAGCGTCCGCGCGACCTGCGTCTCCGCGCGGTGGACGGCCTCGCGCACTTCGCGACCGGGCGAACGCCCGCCCGCTTCGTCGCAGGCCCCCAGGTCCACGTCGTGTCGGACGTGCCGGTCCCGCCGCGCGTACGCGCGCACGTGCGCGAGCGTCTCACGGCCCTCGCCAGCGACGTCGACGTCCTCGTCGCGGAACGGGCCCAGGCAGCGCTCGCCCGCTGACCCGCTCGCGCGCGCAGTCCCCCGCAGGTGCCATGCCTCCCCCTAGGTCGCCGCTGGGAATGCGCCCGCCACGTAGACTGCACGGGCGATGCGACGCGCCCGACTCGTCGTCCTGCTGCTCGTGCTCGGCGGACTGGGGTTCGCAGCCTACGCGTACATCACGTGCGACCCCGCAAGCCCGACGCTCGACCTCAGTGAGGAGATCCCGGAGGGCCGCGGCTTCGCGCCGCGTCCCGCGCGGAGTTGGACGAGTCTGCTCCCCCGGCTCGGCCGGTGGCTCCACGCGCGACTCGACCCCGTCCTGGGCCTGCCGGGACCGGAAGCGCGCAAGGAGGGCGAGGTCCGCCTGCTCGCGACGTACGTCGCGCTGGGTCCGCCCGGCGCGCTGCACGTCCGCGTCCATCACCCTGACGGATCCGCCGTGGGCGCGGTGTACGTCACGGTCTACCGCCCGTACGCGCCCACCTCGCCGACGGCGCGACTCGTAGAGGCGCAGGGCGAGGTCCGGTTCGACGACCTGCCGTCGGGGCCGGGCTACGTGGTGGAGGCGGCCCTGGGCAACGGCGAAGGCGACCCGACGCCGATCGTGCGCCAGGGCACGCAGGTGACCGCCGGCGTCGTGAACGAGGTCCAGGTGACGATGCCGGGCGGGACGATCGAGGGTCAGGTCGTGGACGGTTACCTGAAGGAACCCGTCCCGCGGGCGCGCGTCGAGGCGCACGCACACGCGAACAGCGAGCGCGCGACGGACTATGTGATCGAGCGGATCTGGTTCGCTCCCGCCGGGGAGACGGTGCGACTCGGCGAGACGGTGGCCGACGCGGAGGGCCGATTCCGGCTCGGCCCGCTGCCGGCCGGCCCGTCCCTCGAGGTCCGGGTGCGGACCGAGGCCGGCAGGGCCGGCAGCGGTCTCGCCGCGCGAGCGGCCGGTCCGGCCAGCAATCTCCGCATCGAGGCGTGGGCGCGGCGCACGGTGTCCGCGTCCGTCGTCGACGAGGAGGGCCGCGCCGTCGAGGGTGCCCTCGTCCGCATCGCGAACGCAGGCGGGGAGGCTCGCACGAACGCGGCCGGGCGCTTCACCCTGGAGGTCAGGGAGAGCACGCCCGTCGTCATCGAGCGCGGCGGGGCGGCTCTGGGGAACTCCGTGGCCGGCATGCTCCTCGACGGCGCTTATCTCCAGTTCCCCACGCGCACCACGCTCGACCTGCGCGTCGTGGCAGCCTCCGGATCGGGCGTGCCGCAGGCCACCGTGTACGCGCACGGGACGGCGGAGGAGGGTGACCACGGCTACTGGGTGCGCGCTGCCGCGGACGCGACGGGCCACGCCGTGATTCCCGTTCTCCCGGGACGGATCGATCGCATCGACGTCCGCTCACCGACGGAGTCGGCACAGTTCGATGATCTCCCGAGCTCGCTTACGTTGCCCGCCCAGTTCCGGGACCCGATCCGCGCCGGGGAAACGCGACGGGTCCAGTTGACGATGCCGGTCGGCCACGTCGTGCGCGGTCGGGCCGTCATGCCGGACGGACGCCCCGCGGCAAGGGCCCGCGTCTGGAGCATGGGCGAACGCGGCTACTCGGGGCAGTCAGAGGCCGTCACCGCGGAGGACGGCCGTTTCACGCTGATCGGCGTGGACCCCGGGGCGAGCGACTCCCCGCCCGCCGAAGTGACGCTTTCCGGGCAGATCGCAGGTGTGGCTGCGGGCAGGGCGACGCTCGAGAGTTCGCAGGCGGTTGCGGAACAGCCGCGAACGTACGATGCGGGCGACCTCGTCCTGCGGCCCGGGGCACTGCTGCGCGGTCGCGTGGTGGACGAGGGCGGCGCTCCCGTGGTCCACGCGCGCGTCACTGGGCAATACAGACTCGACGGCGGCACCCGGACCGACGAACGCGGGGTCTATCGGCTCCCCGTCGATCCCGAGCTCTCGCCTAGGCTTCGCGTCGCCGCCCCGGGCACCCGCGCGCGCGAGGTGCTCGTGGTGGGGCTGCTCCGCTCGGGGGAGGTGCGCGACGTCGAACCCATCGTCCTGCGGCGGCCCGTGACGCTGCGCGTGCGCGTGGTGGACCTCGAGGACGCCCCCATCGCGGGCGCGGAGGTGTACGTGACGCCGTCCCCTCGTCCGACCGCATCACCGCCGAGGACGGACGCCCGTGGGTGGATCGAGGTCGCGGAATTCGGGTCGTCTCCCGTGGACGCCGAGGCCGCGCTGGCCGAGGTCGTCCGCCTGTTGCGTGGCTTCGACGGCGAGCGCGTGCACGTGCGCCTGCCCGACGGCACGGTCGTCGAGCGCAGCGTCGTCGTGCCCGAGGACGCATCCGGTGTGCTCGAAACGACCGTGCGCGTGCCGTCGCGGTTCGAGGTCGTCGGCTTGGTGCGCGGCGAGGAGGGCGAGGCGATCCCGGGTGTCGAGGTGACGGCCAGCGTGGGACGGCGCCCGGAGAGCGTCCACGTCCCGCCCGACCTCGCGCGCACGCCCCGGGAGGATCGCTCCGCGACGGTCGACTCGGCGGGCCGGTTCCGGATGGTCCTGATGGGCGTTCGTGGGGAGCGCTGGACCTTGGCGGCGGAGGCGGCCGACGGCCGATCCGGCAAGACCGAGGTCGTCGCCGAGGGCCGTACGGCGGCGGAGATCCGGCTTCGACCGCACGCCTCGGACGACACGGAGACGACGGGCGTGAAGTAGGTCGTGTTCGTGCGCGCGAACGATCGGCGCCAGGAACGATCGGCGCCAGGTGATATCCGTACAACAACAGGCCGCGGCTCGTGCGTTGATCGAACATTTCCTGACACCGACCGTTCCCCTTGCACCGCGATCGGGTAAGGTCGGCGGGCGTCCATGGAGGACCGCCCG
>DATLLK010000182.1:0-3315 GCA_035537895.1 Planctomycetota bacterium | reverse complement strand
CAACGGGGAGGTCCGCACCGTGCTCCACCTCCACCCGAAGCTCGCCCCCGTGCAGGTCGGCGTGTTCCCGCTCGTCAAGAAGGACGGGATGCCCGAGCGCGCGCGGCGCGTCTACGAGTCGCTGCGCGGCACGTTCCGCTGCCTCTACGACGAGCAGGCGACCGTGGGCAAGCGCTACGCGCGCCTCGACGAGGTCGGGACGCCGTGGGGCGTCACGATCGACAGCCAGACGCTCGCCGACGGGACGGTGACCGTGCGCGACCGCGACACGATGGCGCAGGAGCGCGTCCACGAGGGCGAGCTGCTCGCCCTCCTCCAGGAGAAGGCCCGCACGTGGAGGCGCGCCGACGACGGCGCGACGTCCTAGACCATGCGCACGGCTCGCCTCCTCGCGGTCCTCCTCGCCGCCCTCGCGGCGTGCGCCTGCGCCGGCGCGACGTCGCCGCCCAAGGACTTCCGCAAGCAGTCCCTCTCGAAGAGCCCGGAGCCCTTCCAGGACCTGCGGACGAGCCTCCTGCGGGTCGCGCGGGCGCGCGACGCGAACGACGGCGCGGCGGCCCGCGCCGAATGGCCGCGCCTGCTGAAGGCCAGCCGCGACGCCCTCGTGATGACGCCGCCCCACGACCTGAAGCGCGAGAACGTGTCGCGCTTCCTCGAGGGCCGCGCCCGCTACTCCGACGCGCTCAACGCGCTCGGCCGTGCCCAGGAGGGCAAGGACGACGCGGCCCTGTGGGCGGCGACGAAGGAGGTCGAGGACGCGTTCTGGGCCTGGCACGACGCCTACCGCGGCCGTCCGAGCGAGGGCGCGGTCTAGGCCTGGACGATCGGCTGCGCGACGGGGCCGGCTTCCTGGTGGCGCAGCGCGGCCGCGACGAACTCGCGGAACAGCGGGTGCGGCGACGTCGGCTTGCTCTTGAACTCGGGGTGGAACTGCACGCCCACGAACCAGGGGTGGTCGCGCAATTCGACGATCTCGACGAGGTCGCGCTCGGGGTTGACGCCCGCGATCACGAGGCCCGCCGCCTCGAGCCGCTCGCGATAGGCGTTGTTGTACTCGTAGCGATGCCGGTGGCGCTCGTGCACCGTCTCGTCGCCGTAGGCGGCGCGCGCGCGCGTCCCGGGCCGGAGGGCGCAGCGGAAGGCGCCGAGGCGCATCGTGCCGCCCTTCTCGAGCCCCTTCTGGTCGGGCATCAGGTCGATCACCGGGTGCGGCGTGTCGGGGTCGAACTCGGTCGAGTGCGCGCCCGTCAACCCGGCGAGGTTGCGTGCGACCTCGGCGGTCGCGCACTGCATGCCGAGGCAGAGCCCGAAGAACGGCGTGCCCGTCTCGCGGGCCCAGCGGATCGCCTCGATCTTGCCCTCGATGCCTCGGGAGCCGAATCCGCCCGGGACCACGACTCCGTGGACGCCGGACAGGAGCGAGGCGACGTTGTCCGGGCGCACGTCCTCGGACTGGACGCGGCGGACGCGGACCTTGACCGAGGCGGCGAACCCGCCGTGGGAGAGCGCCTCGTAGACGGACTTGTACGCGTCGGTCAGCTGGATGTACTTGCCGACGAGCGCCACCTCCACCTGGCCGCGCGGGTTGCGGATCGTCTCGAGGAGGCGGTGGTAGAGGTCGAAGTCGGGCTGCGGCACCGGCAGGCCGAGGCGCTCGAGGAGCAGGCGGTCGAGACCCTGCTCGGCGAGCATCTGCGGGACCTCGTAGATCGAGACGGAGACGTCGCGCTCCTCGATCACGGCGCGCACCGGGACGTTGCAGAAGAGGGAGAGCTTCGCCTTCAGCTCTTCGCTCACGGGCATCTCGCTGCGGCAGACGAGGACGTCGGGCTGGACGCCGATCTCGCGCAGCTTCTGCACGGAGTGCTGGCTCGGCTTGGTCTTCAGCTCCCCGCTCGCCCGCAGGTAGGGCAGGAGCGTCAGGTGGACGAACGCCGTGTTCTCGCGGCCGATCTCGAGGGCGAACTGCCGGATCGCCTCGAGGAAGGGCTGTCCCTCGATGTCGCCGACGGTCCCGCCGATCTCGCAGATCAGGATGTCGGCGTCGCCCGCGCCGCGGCGCACGCCCGCCTTGATCTCGTCCGTGATGTGCGGGATCACCTGCACCGTCTTGCCGAGGTAGTCGCCGCGGCGCTCCTTGGCGATCACGGTGCTGTAGATCTTCCCCGTCGTGTAGTTGCTGTGCTTGGTGAGCGGGGCGTGGGTGAAGCGCTCGTAGTGGCCCAAGTCGAGGTCGGTCTCGGCGCCGTCGTCGGTGACGTAGACCTCCCCGTGCTGGTACGGGGACATCGTCCCGGGGTCCACGTTGATGTACGGGTCCATCTTCTGGTGGGCGACCCGGTAGCCGTGGGCCTCGAGAAGGAGGCCGATGCTGGCGCTCGTGAGCCCCTTGCCGAGGCTGGAGGTCACGCCACCGGTCACGAAAATGAACTTCGGCATCGCCGTCGCTCCCGGGAAAAGCAGAGGCTACCCGCGAGCGGCGGGACGCCCAACCCGGGGCAGGGTTCTACCTTCCCCGGGGGACGCCCGCCGCAGACCCCGCCCCGCGACGGCGTTACGCTGACGAGGTGAACCGACGCCGCTGGTTCTATCCCCTGGCCGCGGTGCTGACCGCCCTGGCCGTCCTGCTGGCCGACTGGCTCACCGGGCGCCCGGTCGAGAAGCGCCCGCTGCCCCCCGTCCGCTACAGCGGTCCGCTCGAGATGCGCCCCGGGCCGCCCGCGGAGCCGACGCCGATCGCGCCCGCCGAGCCGGTGGTCCCCGCAGCATCGCCGTCGCGCTAGGCGTGCCGGGTCAGAGGCCGGCGCGTCGCGCGCGTCCGACGAAGTTCGTGTAGTCCTCGGGAGTGTCGATCCCGAGCGCGGGGCGCGTCGCGGGCCGCACGGCGATCCGCCAGCCGGCCTCGAGCGCGCGCAGCTGCTCGAGCGACTCCAGCGCCGCGAGCCGGCCCGCGGGCAGGCGCACGTAGGCCGCGAGCCGCTCGCGCCGGAACCCGTAGATCCCGACGTGGGCCAGGGCCGAGGCGGCGAGCCCGCCGCGATCCCGGTCGAAGGGGATCGGGGCGCGCGAGAAGTAGAGCGCCCGGCCGGCCCCGTCGACCACGACCTTGACGACGCTCGGGCGCGACGCGTCGACGACGTCGCCCACGGGGTGGGCGAGCGTCGCCATGTCGTGGGCGGGGTCGGCCGCGGCCTCGGCGACGACGGCGAGGTCGCCCGGCTCGAAGTCGGGCTCGTCGCCCTGCACGTTCACGACGACGGCCTCGAGGAGTCCCGCGGCCGCCTCGGCGCATCGCGCGGTGCCCGACTCGTGGGC
>DATLLK010000181.1:0-5749 GCA_035537895.1 Planctomycetota bacterium | reverse complement strand
GTCCCGCATCGCGCTGGTCACGAGGGTCACGACGGCCGTCGCCGCGCCCTCGCGGCGGACCTCGATGACGTAGAGCCCCGAGGCCGGCAGCGGCACTTCGACGACCCGCTCCGCCTGGGGCGCCGCGCGTCGCTCCTTCGGCTCCGCGACGGCCGCGGCGACGGGCGCCTCGAGCTTGGCCCCCGCACGGGCGACGAACGTCAGGCGCGCGTCGATCGCGGGCTCGCCACCGGCGGCGCCCAGCGTCGGGAGGTCGATCCGGGCCGCGCGGCGGGCGCGCTCCATCGCGCCAAGGAGGCGCGCGTACGCGATCTCACCTCGACCGAGGTCGAGCCCGGCGTCCAGCAGCGCGGCGGGGTCCTCGACGCGGTAGGCCAGGAGGTCGACGGGACCCGCCGTCGTCGAGGACACGCGGACGAGAGCCCGCTCTCCGGGCGCCGCCGTCCGGTCCACCGTGGCGTAGAGGTCCTCCGCATGCGCCCAGGGGGCGAGGCAGGCGAGCGCGGCGAGAGCGAGAGCACTTCGCAGGGCGACGCGCATGGACACCTCCGGCGGGAGCCGGGCAGAGCGCCCCCGGCCCCCTTGGACACGCAGGGTAGGGCGCCGGTTCCCCTCGAAGCGAGCCCAAGGGCGGCGCGACCGTCCCGGGGACCGGTCGGGTAGTCTCCCCGGTCTATGGGCACCGGCCGCGTCGCGCTGCTCCTCGCCGTCCTCTTCGCAGCGACGCCGGCGGCGGCCGAGGACGCGAAGCCGACGCCGCCCGCGACGCCGCCCGCGACGCCGGCCGTGGTGCCGACGGTCTCCTACGCCGGCCCCGACGCCGTCGCGACCCGCCTCGCCGCCTTGGCCCGCGAGCATCCGGGCCTCGTCCGCATCGAGACCTACGGGCAGAGCGCGGGAGGCCGGCCGCTCCTCCTCGCGCGCGTCGGGAAGGACGCCCTTCCCCTCGTCTTCGTCCACGGCGGCCTCGGGCGGCGCGACGCCGCCGGCACGGCCGCGGCCCTCCACCTCCTCGAGCGTCTGGTGCGGCCATCGCCCGACGCGACGGGCCCGCATCCGTCCCTCGACCGCGTGTCCTACGCCATCGTCCCGGCGCCCAACCCGGACGCGCTGGCGGCCTTCCTCGGCAAGGCGCGCTGGACGCTGGGCGGTCCGAGCCTCGACCGCGACAACGACGTCCGCACGGGCGAGGACGGCCCGGACGACCTCGACGGCGACGGCGAGGTGCTCTGGATGCGCCGGCGCCTTCCGGACGGGCCCCTGGCGGTCGACGACGCGCCCGAGAAGGACGGCAAGGTCTTCGGCGACCCGCGCCTTCTCCGGGACGCCGGGGCCGACGCCCGCCGGGCCGTGTCCTACGGCCGCCCGGTGGAAGAGGGCCGCGACGAGGACGGGGACGGCGAAGTGGACGAGGACGCGCCCGGCACCGACCTGGTCCGCAACCTCGTCGGGGTGTGGGAGGAGATGGGCGCATGGTCGGGGGACGGGCCCTTCCCCGGGAGCGCCCCCGAGACCCACGCGCTCCTCGAGCGCTCGTGGGCGGCGGGCAACCTCGTCGGGTGGTACGGGTTCTCCTCGGAGGGCCCGCGGCTCGAGCGCGCGAGCGAGCGCGGCGCCGATGCCGACGCGGACGACGCGCTCTACGGGGTGCTCGGCCCCACGTGGGTGGCCGCCGCCGGCGGCGTGCCGCTCCGAAAGGCGTCCGAGCGACCCGGGGCGGGCGGGAACCCCGGCAGCGACCTCGACTGGGCGGCGCGCCACCTGGGCGTCGTCGCGCTCCGCGTGCCCGTCTGGCGCATCGCGAAGGAGGAGCGCAACGGGCGCGAGCGCGCCGACCCGGACGACCTCGACTGGCTGCTGTGGAACGACCGCGTGCTGGGCGGGCGGGGCTTCGTGCCGTGGCACGGCGTCGAGCACCCGACCTTCGGCGAGGTCGACGTCGGTGGATGGCGTCCGTTCACTCGGCACGAACCGCCGCCGGACCTGCTCGGCGCGGCCGTGGCGTCCGTCGCCCTCGTCCCCGCGGCGCATGCGGAGGCGGCCCCGCGCCTCGAGGTGCGCCTCGAGACGACCCGCGTCGCGCCCGACGTCCTTCGCGTGAAGGCGCGCGTCGCCAACCTCGGGGGAGGCCCCACGGAGACGAAGCGGGCGGAGGCCGCGAAGCGCGCGATGGCCGTGCGACTCGACTTCGCGCCGGTTGAGGGCAGCGTGCTGCTCGCCGGGCCGCGCTCCACGTCGCTCGGGACGCTCGCCGCGGGCGCGCTCTCAACCGAGGTCGAGTGGCTCGTGCGCGCGGGGCGGCCGGGGGCCGCCGGGCGCGTGACGGCCTCGCACCGCGTCGCCGGCGAGGCCTCGGCCGAGGTCACGGCCCCATGACCCGCTCCCGCCGCCGCTTCGCCTTGTTCCTGCTCCTCGGCGTCCTCGCGACGGCTCCCGCGTCCGCGCAGGACGCGCCCCCGTCCCCGCGTCCGCGCCCGCTCCTCCCGCTCACGTTCGACCGCTATTACGACGGCGCCGCGCTGAAGGAGGCGCTCGAGAAGATCCACGCGGCCTACCCGACGATGACGCGGCTCGAATCCATGGGGACGAGCCGCGAGGGACGCCCCCTCTGGGTCCTCGAGGTCTTCGACCCCGCGGGCCGTGACCCCGCGGAGCGCCCCGCGATGTACGTGGACGGGAACACCCACGGGAACGAGGTGCAGGGGACCGAGGTCTGCCTGTTCACCGCGAAGTACCTCCTCGAGCGGCGCGACGACGATCCCTGGGTGGCGGACCTGATGCGTCGGGTGACGTTCCATCTCGCGCCGTGCGTCAACCCCGACTCCCGGGAGCGGTTCCTCCACGCGCCCAACGACGAGCACTCCCCGCGGCGCGTGCTGCGTCCGGTCGACGACGACCTCGACGGCCGCGTGGACGAGGACGGGCCCGACGACCTCGACGGCGACGGCGAGATCCTCGTGATGCGCGTCGAGGACGCGAACGGCGACCTCGTCGCCGACGAGCGCGACGACCGCCTGATGCGTCACGTGCGGCCGGGCGAGAAGGGCCGCTGGCGGGTCCTCGGCTCGGAGGGCACCGACCAGGACGGCGACGGGAAGACGAACGAGGACGGGGTCGGTGGCACGGACCCCAACCGCAACTTCCCGTGCGACTGGCGCCCGCAGGCGCAGCAGGGCGGGGCGGGACCGTACCCCCTGTCCGAGCCGGAGACGCGGGCGACGGCGCTCTGGATCCTCGCGCACCCGCGCATCGCCGCGGTCCAGTCGTATCACAACGCCGGCATGATGATCCTGCGCCCGCCCGGCGCCCGGACCGACAAGGAAGCGGACTTCCCGGCCGAAGACCGCGTGCTCTACGACGAGCTCGCGCGCCGCGGCGAGCTCCTGCTGCCCGGCTACCGCTACCTCCAGATCCGGGAGGGCCTCTACTCGGTCCACGGCGGGTTCCTCGAGTGGACGGCCCACGCGCGCGGCATCACGTCGTTCACGAACGAGCTGTGGGGACTGTTCGGGTGGGGGACGGGTGTCGTCGGCGGCGATCCCAAGACCCTCCAGTGGAACGACGTCGTGCTCCACGGCCAGGGCTTCGTGCGCTGGAAGAAGGCGAAGCATCCCACGTTCGGCGACGTGGAGCTGGGCGGCTGGCGTCGCTACACGATCCGCAACACGCCCATCGACTTCCTGCCCGACCTCTGCCTGCGCAACTGCCTCTTCACGCTGGAGCACGCCAACGCCCTACCCGACCTGCGCGTCACCGCGCGCAAAGCGGACGGTGGCCGGCGCATCCGCGTGACGATCGAGAACCGCGGGATGCTCCCCACCATCACGGCCTGGGCACGCCGCCATCGCCTGCTGCCGCCCGACGAGGTGTCGGTCGAGGGCGGGGCCGTCGTGGCCGCCGCGGCCGTCCGGCTCGGCGACACGCCCTGGCCGCTCCCCGTCCGCGAGGGCCGCGCCCGGCTCGACGACGGCCTGTCCGGCACCTCCGTCCGCGAGGTGGATCTCTTCGTCGACCCTGCGCGAGCGCCGACGCGGGTTCGTGTCTCCAGCAGGCTGGGCGGCGTCGTCACCGCGCCGGTCGAGTGACGGCAGGAGAAGCGCGATGCCCGCCGCCCCCGACCTGCGACCGACCAGCACGAAGAAAAGCGTGCTGGTCGGGCTCCTCGTCGGAGCGCTCGTCGGGACGACGATGCTCCTGCTGCGCGGGACCGACGCGCTCGATTCGCTCGAGTGGCGGTTCGTGGACACGCGGACGCGCACGTACATGGGCAGCCGGCCGGCCGACTCGGGCATCGTGCTCGCCACGATCGACGGGGCCGACCTCGAGATGATGAAGCAGCAGTTCGACTACGACTGGCCCTGGCCGCTCGACATCAACGCCCTCGCCTTCCGCTGGATGAAGGAGGCGGGCGTGCGCGCCGTCATCGTCGACGTGCTCCACTTCGACCAGGGCGCGGGAATCGAGGAGCGCCCGCCGGGCGCGGACGTGGAGGCGGCCAAGGAGGCGGCGAAGAAGGCGGACGACCTCGCCCTTCAGTACACCGAACTTGCCCGCGCGAGCGAGCCGGGAGGACCGAAGCGGGGCGTCGTCCTCGCCTACCAGCTCCTGGCAGAGGGCGACGCCGCGCCGCACGCGAGCGCGGTGCGCGGCCCGGTGTACGCGGACCATCTGAGTCGCCTGCCGCGCCTCGACCCCGTGTGCCGGTTCGAGCGGTCCACCGCCCACCTGCCCGTCGTGCGGCTCCTTCGGGCCGCCGCGGGGGTCGGGTTCGCGAACGTGCTGCCCGACGGCGACGGGACGGTGCGCCGCGCGCACCCGTTCGCGCGCGTGGGGCAGCGGGTCGTCCCGTCGCTCCCGGTCGCGGCGGCGCTCCTCCTGCGCGAGGGCGCCGAGGCGACGGGCACGGAGATCCGCCTCGACGGCAGCGTTCAGCGGCTCGACGAGGACGGCACCTTCTACGTGAACTTCCACGGCGGGTCCGACACGTACCCGCGCGTGCGCGCCTCCGACATGGTCCTCGCCGGGGGTGAGATCGAGGAGTGGGAGGAGAAGGGGAAGGTCGGCCCGGTGCCGTCGGTCGGGACGGCCGTGCCCGAGGTCGTGCGCAACACCGTCGTGATCTGGGGCATCAACGCCGCGGGCCTGAAGGACGTCGTGTCGGCGCCCGTCTTCCACAACTTCCCGGGGCCCGAGTTCCAGGCGACCGTGCTGGACAACCTGCTCCACGGTGACGGCCGGGTGCTCCTCCCTGCATGGGCGCGGGCGCTGATCCTGATCGTCGTGTCCCTGCTCGTCGGCGGTGTCGGGGGCGCCTCGAGCGTTCCGACGACGGGGCTGGTCGTGCTGCTGGTGCTGGCGGCGGGGTGGATCCCGGGCTTCCTCCTGTTCCGCGACGGGACGGTGCTCGACGTCGTGACGCCCAGCCTCGCGGTCGTCCTCTCCGCCGCCGGCGTCGCCGGCTTCAAGCTCATCACCGAGGGCCGGCGCAACCGCTGGCTCGAGGGCACGTTCGGCAAGTACCTCTCGCCCAGCGTGATCGAGGCCTTGAAGCAGGACCCGACGCTCATCCAACTGGGCGGCCGGCGCACCGAGATCACGGTCCTGTTCAGCGACATCCAGGGGTTCACGACGATCTCCGAGAAGCTCGCGCCCGAGGACCTGATCCGCCTCCTCAACCGCTACCTCACGCGCCAGTCGGCGGAGGTCCTGGCCGAGGAGGGCGTGATCGACAAGTTCATCGGCGACGCCG
>DATLLK010000180.1:0-13738 GCA_035537895.1 Planctomycetota bacterium | reverse complement strand
GTCCTCGCGACGCTCGCGCTCTCGGCCCTCCTCCTCTGGCGGTTCGTCCTGCGACCCGTGCGCCGGCTCGAGCACGCGATGACCGTCGCCGCGACCGGCGACCTCGGCGTGCGCGCACCGGTCACGTCCACCGACGAGATCGGCGCCCTGACCGCGTCGTGGAACGACCTCGTGGGCGAGCTCGGGCGCGCACGCTCGGAGCTGGAGACGCTGAACGCGACGCTCGAGGGCCTGCGTCGCGTTCGCGACGCAGGCCCTCGAGCGCGCGCATCGCAACATGGCGTTCGTCGAGAAGATGGCCTCGCTCGGGAAGCTGGCCGCCGTCGTCGCGCACGAGCTGAACAACCCGCTCGCCGGGATCGCGACCTACGCGAAGCTGCTGCGGCGCCGGCTCGGCGCCGCCCCGGGGGCGCCCGACGTCGAGGTGGCCCGGGCGCTCGAGCTCGTCGAGACCGAGGCCGTCCGCTGCGGCGGGATCGTGCGCAACCTCCTGACGTTCAGCCGCACGGCCGGGTCGCGCTTCGCCGCGGAGGACCTGAAGCCCTACCTCGACCGCTGCGTCATGCTGCTGCGCCACCAGGCCGATCTCCAGGGCATCGCCCTCTCCCTCGAGGTGTCCCCCGACCTCCCGCAGGTCGTCTGCGACGGGGCGCAGGTTCAGCAGGCCGTCCTCGCGCTCGCGACGAACGCGATCGAGGCGATGCCCCGCGGCGGGCGGCTCTCGATCTCGGCGCGCTGGGACCCGGTCGCCGAGGAGGCCCTCCTCGAGGTCGCCGACGACGGCTGCGGCATCGAGGAGAAGGACCTCCCGCACGTGTTCGAGCCGTTCTTCACGACGAAGGAGCAGGGCAAGGGCGTCGGCCTCGGGCTCGCCGTCGTCTACGGCATCGCGACCCGCCACCACGGCCGGGTCGAGGTCCGCAGCCGGGCCGGCGAGGGGACGCGCTTCACCGTCTCCCTGCCGCGGCGACAGCCCGAGGCACCCGTGGCCCTCGCCCAAGGAGCGACTCCATGACCGCCGCGCCCTCCGACCCCCTGAGCATCCTGGTCGTCGACGACGAGACGATCGTGCGCGAGTCGCTCGGCGCCTGGTTCCGCGAGGAAGGGCACCGCGTGGAGATGGCCGAGAGCGGCGCCGTGGCCCTGCGCCGCGTCGCCGAGCAGCGGTTCGACCTCGCGGTGATCGACGTGAAGATGCCGAACATGGACGGGATGGAGCTCCAGGCCCGCCTCGCGGAGGCGGTCCCCGACCTGACGGTCATCGTCATGACGGCCTACGCCTCCGTGCAGACGGCCGTCCAGGCGCTGAAGGCGGGCGCGTACGACTACCTCGTCAAGCCCTTCGATCCGGAGGACCTCTCCCGCCTCGTCCGGCGCGTCGCGGAGACGCGCTCCCTGCGGCGCGAGAACCAGCTCCTGAAGCAGAGCCTCGACGCGGCCGCGCCCTCGGGGGAGATCGTCGCCGAGTCGGCGGCGATGCGCGGGGTCCTCGCGTCGATCGCGCAGGTCGCCCCCACGGACGCGACGGTGCTGGTCCTCGGGCGGTCGGGGACCGGCAAGGAGCTCGTCGCGCGGGCCCTGCACGCGGCCTCCCCCCGGCGCTACGGCCCCCTCGTCGCCGTCCACTGCGGCGCGCTCGCCGAGGGCGTGCTCGAGAGCGAGCTGTTCGGGCACGAGAAGGGCGCCTTCACGGGCGCGGCCCAGCACCACAAGGGCAAGTTCGAGCAGGCCGACGGCGGGACCATCTTCCTCGACGAGATCGGCGACGTGAGCCCCCGCGTCCAGGTGGAGCTCCTGCGCGTGCTGGAGGAGAAGAAGGTCACGCGCGTCGGCGGCAAGCAGGCGATCCCCGTGGACTTCCGCGTCGTCGCGGCGACGAACCGCGACCTGCGCGCCCTCGTGGAGGCGGAGAAGTTCCGGGAGGACCTCTGGTGGCGCCTGAACGTCGTGACGATCACGATCCCGCCCCTCTCGGAGCGCCCCGAGGACGTGGTGCCCCTCGCCCGGCACTTCCTCGCCCGCCTGCGCCGGTCGATGAACGTGCGGGAGATGGAGTTCGCCCCGGACGCCCTCGAGGCGATCCGTGCGCACACGTGGCCCGGCAACGTCCGCGAGCTCCTGAACGCCGTCGAGCGCGCGGTCGTGCTCGGGACGCCGCCCCTCCTGCGCGCGCACGACCTGCCGATCCCCTCCGCCCTCGCGCGGGCGGTCCCCGCGGGCCCTGCCGCGTCCGCGGCGCCCGCGCCCGCGCCCGCGACGCCGGCCGAAGTCCGCACGCTCGCCGACCTCGAGCGGTGGCACGTCGCGCGCGTCCTCGAGGAGACGGGCTGGAACGTCTCGAAGGCGGCGTCCGTCCTCGACGTGGACCGCGGGACCCTCTACCACAAGATCCAGAAGTTCGGCCTCGCCAAGCCGGCCCACGCGACGTAGCCCCGGGGGGACGCGTGATCGAGCGGATCGACTTCGTCGCGCTGGACGGCTTCCCCGCCGGCGTCGCGACGGAGCTGGCCGCGAGGACGAGCCGCCACGTACGCCTCGCGTGCCGCGTCTCGCGCGCATCCGTCGCTCCGGCGCGGTCGCTGTCCGGCCGCACCCAGGCCGACGCGGACGGCGCGCTCGCGATGCTGGAGGCGCTGCCGGTGCCGCGGGGCACGGTCGTGATGGGCCTGACGGCCCGGGACATCGGCAGCCCCCTCTTCGCGTACTTCTTCGGCCGGGCTCGCCTCCACGGGCGCGCGGGCCTGGTCTCGACGGCCCGGCTCTCGCCCGCCTTCCACGGGCTGCCCGACGACGAGGCGGTCACGCTGCGCCGGGCGGAGATCGAGGTGCTCCACGAGCTGGGGCACCTCCTCGGGCTCGTGCACTGCCACGACTTCGCGTGCCTCATGCACGTGACGACCGACGTCGAGGCGCTCGACGCGCGCGGGACCGCGTTCTGCCCCGACTGCTCCCGCCGACTGCCCGGGCCCCTTCGTTCCGACGAGCCGTCGTGACGGAGCGCCCGACATCGCGGTCGACGTGACGGTTCGACGAGGGAACTCACGTGCGCTCGACGAGCCCGCCATGCTTCAATGAAGTTCCGTGCCGCGCACGGGAAGCGTGCAGGCTCCCACACCGCCCCTCCTCGACCGCGTCTTCGAGCACATCGCGTCCCGACATCCGGAACGCGTGGCGATCGAGGTGCCTCCGGGCACGGGTCGTCCGGGCTTCGGCCGACCGGTCCGCGCGAGCGTCACCTACGCCGCGCTCGATCGCGCCGCGTCCTCGATCGCCGCACGCCTCCTCCCCCACGCCGCGCCCGACGCCCTCGTCGCGATCCTCCTGCGCAAGGACGACCCCGCCCTCTACGCGGCGCAGCTCGGCGTCTGGCGAGCCGGCGCCGCGTTCACGTGCCTCGACGCGCGGTTCCCCGACGACCACCTGCGGGCGATCCTCGTCGACGCGCGCCCGGTGGCGCTCGTCGCCGACGCCGAGGGACGCTCGCGCCTCGAGGCCCTCGGCATGCCCCTGCCGCCGGTCGTGCGCGCAGAGGAAGCCCCCGGCCCGCTCGGCGCGGGCTGTCGCGCCGTGGGCGACCGGCTCGCCTACGTCGTCTACACGTCGGGCACGACGGGGAGGCCCAAGGGGGTCATGATCGAGCACCGCTCGATCGCGAACCTCGTCGCCTCCGACGTCGCCGAGTTCGGGCTGGGTCCGCAGGATCGCGTCGCGCAGGTCTCCTCGCCCGCCTACGACTCCTCCTTCGAGGAGACATGGCTCGCCTTCGCGGTCGGCGCGACGCTCGTCCCGATGGACGACGAGACCGTGCGTCTCGGGCCCGACCTCCTGCCCTGGCTGCGCGACGAGCGGATCACGGTCTTCTGCCCCCCGCCGACGCTCCTTCGGGCGCTCGCCTGTCCCGACCCCGAGGCGGCGCTGCCCGACCTCCGCTTCGTCTACGTCGGCGGCGAGCCCTTCCCGCCCGAGCTGGTCGACCGATGGGCGGCGGGCCGGCGCCTCGAGAACGGCTACGGGCCCACGGAGTGCACGATCACGGTCACGCGGACCCGGCTCTCGCCGGGCCGCCCCGTCACGATCGGCCTGCCCGTCCCCGGGCACCGCGCCTGGATCCTCGACGAGTCGATGGAAGAGGTCGCCGAAGGAGAGCCCGGCGAGCTCTGCATCGGGGGCGTCGGGCTCGCGCGCGGCTACCTGCGCCGCGAGGAGCTGACCGCGGAGAAGTTCCCCGTCCACCCGACGCTCGGCCGCATCTACCGCACGGGCGACCTCGCGCGACGGAACGTAGAGGGAAACCTCGAGCACCTCGGGCGACTGGACGGCCAGGTGAAGCTGCGCGGGTACCGCGTGGAGCTGGGCGCCGTCGAGGCGCACCTCGCGGCGTGCGAGGGCGTGCGCGCCGCCGGATGCCGCGTGCAGGGCGACGGGACCCGCCAGGTGCTCGTCGCGCACGTGGTCACGACGCCGGGGTCCTCGCCCGACCCGGACCGGTGGCGCGCCGCGCTCCGTCGTGCCCTCCCGGAGTACATGGTCCCCGCGCGCATCGCGACCGTCGACGCGCTCCCGACGACCATCGGCGGGAAGCTCGACCGGCGCGCGCTCCCGGACCTGCCCGACCTCGCGCACATCCTGCCCTCGGCGGCCCCCGTGGAGGGCGACCCACTCGAGCGCGCGGTCGCCGCGGCGCTCGCCCGCGCGCTCCGCCGCCCCGCGGTCGGGCTCGACGACGACTTCTTCGTCGCGCTCGGGGGCGACTCGCTCGCCGCGGTGGACGCCGTCATCGCGCTGCGCGGGTCCCCCACGACGGCCACGGCGGCGGTCCGCGACCTCTACGAGGCGCGCACGGCGCGGGCGCTCGCCGAGCGGATCCGCCGCGCGGGCCCGGCCGAGCCCCGGCCGGCGCCGCCTGCTTCCGCGGCGCCGCGCGCACGCGGCGCGCCCGTGCGCGCGACGCTCGTCCAGGCCGCCTGGCTCCTCCTCGAGCTCGTCGTGGCGAGCGCGGTCGCCTGGGCCGCGTGGTTCCTCGTCGTGCCGGAGCTCCTGCGCGGCACCGGGCTGGCCGCCACGCTGCTCCTCGCGCCGCTCCTCGCCGCGCTCGCGCGTCTCGCGTGGGCGCCGCTCGCGGTGGCGCTCGCCGTCCTCGTCAAGCGCCTGCTCATCGGACGCTATCGCGCGGGTCGCGCACCCCTCTGGGGCCCCCTCCACGTCCGGCACTGGATCGTGACGCGGGCCGCCCGGTGGATCCCGTGGCGCCTCGTCGAGGGCACCGAGCTCGAGGGCATCGTGCTGCGCGCGCTGGGGGCTCGGGTGGGCAAGCGCGTCCACGTCCACCGCGGCGTGGACCTGCGCGAAGGAGGGTGGGACCTCCTGACGCTCGGCGACGACGCGACCCTCTCGCAGGACGCGGCCGTCCGGGTCGTCGGGCTCGAGGCGGGCGAGCTCGTCATCGGGCCCGTCACGATCGAGGAGGGGGCGACGCTCGACGTGCGCGCCGGCGCGAGCCCGGGCTCGACGGTGGGGCGCAACGCCTGGATCGGCGCGCTCTCGTGGGTCCCGCCCGGCGCGCGCGTGCCGGAGGGCGAGCGCTGGGAGGGCGTCCCCGCGCGCCGCACGGGTCGCGCGCCCGAGCCGCCGGCGGTGGACGGCGAGGCGGAGGTCTCCCCGAGCCTGCACGGGGCGGCGATGGTGCTCCTGCGCTGCGGTCACGTCGTCCTCTCGACGGCCGGCCCCGCCGCGCTCGGGCTCGCGCTGGCCGCCGCGTACGGCGTCGGCACGGCGGAGGCGCTCGCGTGGCTCGCGGCCCCGCGATGGAGCGGGACGCTCGGGCTCGCGCTCGCGGCGCTGACGCTGCTGTCGATCCCCCTCTCGCTCGCGCTCGACGCCCTCGCCTGTCGCGTGATCGGCCGGGTCGCGCCGGGCACCCACAGCCTCTTCGGCCGTACGGCGATCAAGGTGTGGGTCAAGACCGCCGCCGTCGAGTCGGCGCACCGCTGGCTCTGCGGCGCGCTCCTGTGGCCCGCGTGGCTGCGCGCGGCCGGGATGCGGATCGGGCGCGGGTGCGAGATCAGCACCGTGATCGACGTGGTCCCCGAGACGATCGAGATCGGGGAGGAGTCGTTCTTCGCCGACGGCGTCTACCTGTGCGGGCCCCGCGTGCAGCGCGGGACCCTCACCGTGTCCCACACGCGGATCGGGAAGCGGACCTTCCTCGGCAACCACGCCGTGGTGCCCCCGGGGCACGACTGGCCCGACGACCTCTTCGTCGGCGTCTCGACGGCGGCGGACCCGTTCCGCGCGCGGCCGGGCACGTCGTGGTTCGGCACCCCCGCGATGGAGCTGCCGCACCGCGAGGTCGTGAAGGAAGACCGTCGCCTCACGCACGACCCCGACCTCCTTCGCTGGTCGACGCGCGCGTTCTTCGAGACGCTCCGCCTCGCCCTGCCGCTGCTTCCGCTCGCCGTCCTCGTGGGCTGGCTCGAGGCGGTCGACCGGGTGGCCGAGCGGATGGACACCGTCGCGCTGCTCCTCCTGGGGCTTCCGGCCGTGACGCTCGTCGCCGCCGCGATCCCGTGCGCGGCCGTCGTCGCGCTCAAGTGGACGCTGCTCGGCCGCGTGCGCCCGGGCCGCCATGCGTTCTGGTCGTGCTGGTGCGGGCGCTGGGACATCTTCTACGTCGCCTGGGAGGTGTGGGCCCGCGAGATCCTCACGACGCTCGACGGCACGCTCCTCCTGAACGCGTACCTGCGGCTGACGGGCATGCGGATCGGGCGCCGCGTCGCGCTGGGCGCGGGGCACGCGCAGGTCGTCGACCCCGACATGATCGTGATCGAGGACGACGCGACGGTCTCCTGCCAGTTCCAGGCGCACACGTTCGAGGACCGCGTCCTGAAGATCGACACCCTGCGCATCGGGCGGGGCGCGACGGTCGGCGACGACACCGTCGTCTTCTTCGGCGCCGACGTGGGCAACGGCGCACGGGTCGCGCCCAACGGCGTCGTGATGAAGCGCGACCTCCTCCCCGCCGACGGGGTCTACGAGGGCTGTCCGACGGCCCCCGCGCTGACGTGAGCCGAGTCGTCCTCGGCGACACCCCCGGCCGCGCGTCCCCTCGTTCCCGACTGCCCTGCCCCACGTCCCGGGGGTAGTCTGCCCATCGATCGCGTGCGCCCTCCGGATCGAGTGAGGTGGACCGTGAACACGCCGCGTCGTCGGGCCCGCACGGCGGGCTTCTCCGGCATCCTTCGTCGGCTCGTCGTGGTCGCCGGGCTGGCGTTCCTCGCCTCCGCCGCCGCGGCAGAGGACGCGACCGCCCCGCCGCCGCCGGGCGGGCCGCCGCCCGCCGGCGGGGGACCGGGCCCCATGACGCCGGAGCGCCGCGCCTGGCGCGAGGGGATGTGGCCGGCGCCGACGGCGCAGGACTGGGCGAAGCCGTGCCTCCTCACGTGGCAGCGCACGTGGGACGACGCGGTCGCCGTGTCGAAGGAGACGGGCAAGCCGATCCTCGTCTGCATCAACATGGACGGCGAGATCGCGAGCGAGCACTACGCCGGCGTCCGCTACCGCCAGCCCGAGATCGCCGCGCTCTACGAGCCCTACGTCACGGTCATCGCGTCCGTCTACCGCCACAACCCGCGCGACTACGACGACCAGGGACGGCGCATCCCCTGCCCGCGCTTCGGGGGGGTGACGTGCGGCGAGCACATCTGGATCGAGCCGGTCATCTACGAGAAGTTCTGCGACGGGCAGCGGGTGGCGCCCCGTCACATCATGGTCGAGCTCGACGGGAACGAGACGTACGACGTCTTCTACCGGAACGACACCGCGTCGGTGTTCGCCGACATCAAGAAGGGGATCGACGAGCGGCCGACGAAGCCGCCGGTCGTGGTCCGGGGCGACCGGCCGGTCCTCGAGCGCGTCGCGAGCCGCGACGTGGTCGATCGTGCGGCGGTCGAGGCGGCCTACCAGGGCGCCGACGCGGCGCAGAGGAAGGCCCTCCTCGAGGCGGCGGTGAAGCACCCCGAGGCGGCGCCCCTCGACCTCCTGCGCCTCGCCGTCTTCGGGCTCGACGTGGAGGCGTCCCGCACGGCCCGCGAGGCCCTGACGAAGGTCGAGACGCCGGCGGCGACCGACCTCGTCTCCGACGCGCTGCGCGTCCCGATGGACCCGGCGGAGCGCGAGACGCTGATCGCCACGCTGAAGCGCCTCGGGTCGGCGTCGCCGCTCGCGCGGTGGCTCGCCGTCGTGCACTCCGGGCTCGCCGCCGACGGGGGCGCCGTCGACCCCCGCGCCTGGGCGGAAAAGGGCAACGGCTCCGCGGCGACGCCCTGGCCCGATTGGGCCGGCCTCGAGGCGCGCCTCGAGTTCGAGGCGCGCGCGGCGAAGTCGCGGCCGGACGACCCGGCGGCGCTCCTCGACCTCGCGCAGACCTCGCTCGCGCTCGCCGTGGAGGCGCCGCGCACGTACGCGGCGGAGGCGTGGCGCGCCAAGCTCACGGCCCGCCACCTCTACGTCGACGCGCGCAGGAAGGCGCTCGAGGCCGAGAAGCTCGGCGCCAAGGGCTGGCGGCTCGACTCGGTCGTGGCGCTCGCGGCCTACCACACGGGCGACACGGAGGAGGCCTACGCGCGCGCCGCGTCGGCCGTGAAGGACCTGCCGCCCGGCGACACGAGCTGGAACTCGATGGCCGTACTGACCGTGTTCGCCGAGGGCCGGTGGAAGGCGATGAAGAAGGCGGTGAAGGAGAAGCAGGACTTCCCGCCCGCGTGGCTGACCGACGTCAACGCGGCCTACGCCGTCCTCCTGCATCACCCCATGGGGACCGAGGGCCAGGTCCTCTGGCACTACGACCTCCTCGACTGGCTGGGGGCGACGGACGCCGCGACGCGGATCCTGAAGAACGGCCTCGGCCGCTTCCGCGACTCGAACCTCCTGCACGAGCGCCTGCGCGAGTACGTGCTGCGGAAGCAGGGGCCGCAGGGTCTCGAGCGGACCTACGAGGAGATGCTCGCCGCGAAGGACGCGACGCCCGGGCTCGGCTGGTTCGCCGGCGCCGCCGCCGCGGCGGCGGGAGACAGCCTGCGGCGCCGCGGACGCTACGCGGACGCGCTGGCCGCCTACGAGCGCGCGATCGCGCTCTACGGGCGCGCCGCCGAGGCCGATCCCGCGCTCCGCGAGGCCGCCGACCGCGCCGCCGCCCTCGCCTACGCCGGCCGCGCGCGCATCGCCTACCAGATGAACGACGACGAGGCGGCCTTGAAGGAGCTCCTCGCCTCGTTCCAGCGCGCCCCCGACGCGGCGGGCACGAAGGACGGGGTCGGCATCGCCCCGGCCGAGACGGGCGAGACGCTCCTCGCCCGGCTGCGGGAGGCGAAGCGCGAGGAGATGGTCAAGGCGCTCGAGACGGCGCTCGGGAAGATCGACCCCGACCTCCTGGTCCCCGAGGGCGAGTAGGCTCGCCGGTCCTCGTTTCGACCGGCCGCCGTCCCCCCGTCCTCCTCCCCTGCCGGAGCGCCCGTGACCGACGTCCAGACCGTCACCGCGCGGATCGAGCGCGAAGGCTCCTTCCTGCGCGACGTCGTGCGCGAGGTGGAGAGCGTGATCGTCGGCCAGAAGCCGCTGATCGACGGCCTCCTGATCGGGCTGCTCGCCGACGGGCACGTGCTCCTCGAGGGCCTGCCCGGGCTCGCGAAGTCGCTCGCGGTCCAGAGCGTCGCGACGGCGCTCGGGGGCACGTTCCGCCGCATCCAGTTCACCCCCGACCTCCTCCCGAGCGACCTCGTGGGGACGCAGGTCTACGAGCCGCGGACGGGGGCGTGGTCGCTGCGCGAGGGGCCGGTCTTCGCCAACTTCGTCCTGGCCGACGAGATCAACCGGGCGCCGGCGAAGGTCCAGTCGGCCCTCCTCGAGGCGATGCAGGAGCGTCAGGTGACGCTGGCGGGCGAGACGCGCGCCCTCCCCGCGCCCTTCCTCGTGCTGGCGACGCAGAACCCGGTCGAGCTCGAGGGGACCTACCCGCTCCCCGAGGCCCAGATCGACCGGTTCATGCTGAAGGTCGTCGTCGGCTACCCGACGCGCGAGGAGGAGGCGTCGATCGTCGAGCGCATGGCCGCGACGACCTCGCGCCTGACGGTCCGCCGGGTCGCGACCCCCGAGCAGGTCCTCGAGGCGCGCGTCCTCCTCGACCGCGTGCACGTCGACCGCAAGGTCCTCGACTACGTCGTGGCGCTCGTCTTCGCGACGCGCGAGCCCGGGGCCGCCGGCCTCGCCGAGCTGAAGCCCCGGATCCTCTACGGGGCCTCGCCGCGCGCCTCGATCGCCCTCGTGCGCGCCGCGCGCGCCCGCGCGTTCCTCGAGGGCCGCGGCTTCGTCACGCCGCACGACGTGAAGACGGTCGGCTTCGACGTGCTGCGCCACCGGGTCACCACGACGTACGAGGCGGAGGCCGAGGGGCTGACGTCCGTGGACGTGATCCGGCAGGTCTTCGACACGGTCCCGGTGCCGTAGGCGGTGCTCGACCTCGGCGCCGAGGACCTGGCCGAGCTGCTCGCCGAGGTCCGGCGCATCGACGTCCAGAGCCGCCATCTCGTGACCGACGTCATGTCGGGGGGCTACCACTCGGTCTTTCGCGGCGCGGGGCTCGAGTTCGAGGAGGTCCGCGAGTACGCGGACGGCGACGACCCGCGCAGCGTCGACTGGAGCGTCACCGCGCGGATGGGCCGCCCCTTCGTCCGCAAGTACACCGAGGAGCGGGAGCGGACGGTGCTGTTACTGTTCGACCTGTCGGGCTCGGTGAACGGCGGCTTCGGGATCTGGTCGGCGCGCCAGACGGCGGCGCGGGTCTGCGCGTGCCTCGCGCTGTCGGCCACGCGCAACGGGGACAAGGTGGGCCTGATCGCCTTCAGCGACGGCGTCGACCTCCACGTCCCGCCGGGAAAGTCCTTCCCCCATGCCCTGCGGATCGTCCGGGACTGCCTCGCCCGTCGCGGCGCGAGCCCTCGGACCGATCCGCGCCCGGCGCTCGAGCTCGCGACCCGCACCGTGCGCCGGCGGGCGATCGTCTTCCTCGTCTCGGACTTCCTCGCGGGCGACCTCGAGCCCGCGCTGTCGCTCTGCGCGCGGCGCCACGACGTGATCGCCGTGCGCCTGCTCTACCCCGAGCTCGCGCCGCCCGACGCGGGGCTCGTGCGGCTGCGCGACCCGGAGACGGGGGTGGCCCGCGTCGTCGACTGGAGCCGCCCGACGGTGCGCGAGGCGTGGCGGAGCCGCGTCGCCGCGTTCGCCGCACGCACCGAGCGGGCGCTGCGCCGCGCCAAGGTCGACTGCATGGACGTGCCGGTCCCGCGCGCGCCCGAGGGCGACCACGTGGCGGGCCCGATCCTCCGCTTCTTCCGGATGCGCGAGCTGCGGGGGACCAAGCGGTGAAGAGGACCCGCCCGTCCCGCACGGCCGCGGCCCTCGCCCTGGCGCTCGCCCTCCTCGGATGCGGCGGGGACGCGGCGCTGCCCGAGGGCGACCTCGTCTTCTCGGTGACGGCCGACGTGGAGGAGGCGAAGGCCGGGGAGTCCTTCCCCGTGACCGTCGTGCGTGTCTGGACGAAGGACCTCGTCCCCGCGTCCTGGGACGATCGTGCGCTCGCCCCCCTCGTGCTGCGCGCCGACGGCGTGAGCCTGCGCGAGGACGACGCCCGCGTCGAGGAGACCCGGCGCTACCGCGCCTACGCCTTCACGCCGGGCGACGTCACGGTCCGCCCGCCGCCCTTCGCCGCGCGCCCGCGGGACGGCGGTCCGGACCGCCAGGTGGAGGCCGACGGACTGCGCGTGCGCGTGACGCCGACGCTCGACCCCGCCGACCCGGGCCCCCCCGAGCTGCCCGGCGAGCCGCTGAAGGAGCCGTTCCCCTGGGTCGCGGTCCTCGCGGTCGGCGGGCTGCTCGTCGCGGCCGGCGCCGTCGCGGCCAGGCGCCTCCTGCGACGACGCCCCGCGGCCGTTCCGACCCCGCCGCCCGTGCCTTCCGCGCCCGCCGCCGACGTGGCGGATCGCGCGCTCGCGCGCCTGCGCTCGCTGCGCGCGAACGCCGCGGCCGATCCCACCGCGGACGTCGCCGCCGCCGCCGAGGTCGCGCGCGCCTACGTCGGCGAGCGCTTCGATGTGCCCGTGCTCGAGCGGACGTCCCCCGAGATCCTCCACGACGCCCGGCGGACCGCGACCGCGACGCCGGGCGATCTCGATCTGCTCTCCCGCGTGCTGGTCGGCGGCGACCTCGTGAAGTTCGCGACGCACCGACCGTCCGCCGCCGACCGCGAGGCCGTTCTCGAGACCGCCGAGGCGTTCGTCACGCGCACGGCGCCGGCGCGGCCTTCGGGGAGCGTCGCGCCATGATCGCGCTCCTCGAACGCGCGACGGGCCTCGTGCTCCGCGACCCGGGCTTCCTCGCGCTGCTCCTCCTCGTGCCCGCGGCGGTCCTGTGGCGGCGGCGTCGCGGCGACCCGGCCGTCCGCTTCGGACCGGGCGCCCTGCTCGCGGGAGGAGAGGCCGCGGGCGCGTCCGCGCGCATGCCCCGCTCCCTCCGACCGGCGCTGCTCCCCGTGCCGCGCATCCTCGAGGTCCTGGGCCTCGTCCTGCTGGTCGTCGCGCTCGCCCGGCCCGCGAGCCGGGAGGTCCGCGAGGACCCGCGCGAGGGCGTGGACGTCCTCCTCGTGCTCGACGCCTCGTCCTCGATGACGACGAACGACCTCGGCGGCGGGCGCGCGCGCCTCGACGTCGCCCGCGACGCCGCCGCCGCGTTCGTGCGCGGCCGTCCCGGCGACCGCGTCGGCCTCCTCACCTTCGCGCGCTACCCCGACCTGCGCTGCCCGCCGACGCTCGATCACGAGGCGCTCCTGCGCATCCTCGACGGGGTGGCGCCCGTCGCGGGCGAGAGCCCCGAGGACGCGACGGGGATCGGGACGGCCGTCGCGCGCGCGGCCCAGGTGCTCTCGGCGAGCCCCCTCGCCTCCCGGGTGGTCGTCCTCCTGACCGACGGCGAGGAGAACGTCGCCGTCGAGGGGACGCCGGGCGAGATCGCCCCCGCGCACGCCGCGCAGCTCGCGCGCCGGCTGCAGGTCCGCGTCCACGCGATCGCCGCGGGCCGGGGACGCCCGGACCGCACGGGGACCTTCGTCCCCGTGGACACGCGGGCCGTCGAGGAGCTGGCGCGGGCGACGGGCGGCGGCTTCTTCGAGGCGCAGGACGTCGCCGCCCTGCGCGACGTCTTCACCCGCATCGACCGGATGGAGCGCTCGACCTTCGCCGAGCCGCGCTACGCCTTCGCGGACCGCTTCCTGCCCCTCCTCGCCCTGGGGATCGCCTTCCTCCTCGCGTCGCGCGCGCTCGCGTCGACGGTGCTGCAGGTGCTGCCGTGATCGTCGCCGACCTGCTCGCGCGGCCCGAAGGGTGGGCGCTTCTGCTCATGGCCCCGCTCGCGTGGCTCGGGCTCGTCGCGCGCGACCGCGCGAGGGCGCGGCGGCTGCGCGCGATCGTCGGCCCGCGCGTGGAGACGCTCGCGAGCGAGCGCAGCGTGCCGCGGCGTCGTCTTCGCAGGGCGCTGTTCGCCGTGGGCCTCGGGCTGGCCCTGCTCGCCACGCTCCAGCCCGTCTTCGGCGCGAAGGTACCCGAGGAGGGGTGGCGCGGCGTGGACGTCGTCGTGGCGCTCGACGTCTCGCGGTCGATGCTCGCGCGCGACGTCGCGCCGGACCGCCTCGGGC
>DATLLK010000179.1:0-3244 GCA_035537895.1 Planctomycetota bacterium | reverse complement strand
GGGCGTCGCCTCGCCGGTGACGGCGACGCCCCGCGCCTTTGCGTCCCGCAGCAGTCCGACCGCGCCGGCGGTGGAGACGTGGCTGAGGTGGAGGCGCGCGCCGTGCTCCTCTGCGAGCCGCACGTCCCGCGCCGTCGCGCGGTCCTCGGCCCCGCGCGGGATGCCGGGCACCCCCGCCGCGCGCGTCGACGGCGCGTCGTGGAGGAGTCCCGGTCCGGTCATCCCGAAGTCCTCGCAGTGCTCGAGGAGGAGCCAGCCCCGCGCCCCCGCCTCCCGGAACGCCTGCCGCGCGACCTCGTCGTCGGCCACCCAGGAGCCGTCGTCCGAGAAGGCGCCGGCCCCCGCGGCGGCCTGGGCGGCGAAGTCGACGAGGTCGCGGCCGCGCAGACCGGCCGTGATCGCCGAGACGGGCACGACCTCGCAGGGGCCCGCGCGGGCCGCCGCCTCGCGCACGAACCGCACGACCTCGGGCGTGTCCGCGGTGGGCGTCGTGTTCGGCATCGCGAGGACCGTCGCGAAGCCTCCCGCCAGGGCCGCCGCGGTGCCCGTGGCGATCGTCTCGGACGCCTCGCCGCCCGGCTCGCGCAGGTGGACGTGCAGGTCGGTGAACGCGGGCGTGACGAGCGCGCCCCGCGCGTCGAGCACCCGAGCGTCCCGCGGGACCGCGACGGACGCGCCGGCGGCGACGATCCGGCCCCCCTCGATCACGACGTCCCCCGTCTCGTCGAGGCCCGTTCCCGGATCGAACAGGCGGCCGCCGCGGACGACGAACGTCCCGCCGCGCGGGTCCGTCGTCGCGGCGTCCGGCGTCACGAGGACGCCCCGATCAGGCCGTGCCCGGGCGACGGCGGGGCCCGGCGCACGGCGATCGCCACGCCGAGCAGGCCCAGCCCGCCGTGCACGCGGTGCACGAGGCGCAGGTGCGCGGACAGGACGGCCGCGTCGGCTCCCGTCAGGAAGACGGGCGTCGAGGCGTCCTGGCGCATCGCCTCGACCAGGCGCTCGACCGCGCCCGCCGCCCCCACGACGATGCCGGCCCGGATCGCCGTCTCCGTGTCGGTGGCGGGAAGGGGCACGGCCCCCGCGAGGTCCACGAGGGGGAGCCGCTCCGCGCCGACCGTCAGCGCCTTCGCGGCGAGCCCCAGCCCGATCCCGATCGATCCGCCGAGAAGGCCGCCGTCCGCCGAGCAGACGTCCACGGTGAGGGCGGTCCCGGCCGACACGACGATCGCGGGCCCGGCGGCGAGCGCGGACGCGCCGAGGACCTGGACGCGCCGGTCGACGCCGGCCGACTCCGGCTGCTTCGCCTTCCCGCGCGGCAGGCCGGCATGGTCGTGCGTCACGACGACCGCGCCGGGGAACCCGACCTTGCCGAGCTCCCACGCGAGGTCCTTCGCGCGCACGGCGTCGCTGCCGCACACCGCGACGAGCGCCTTCTCGTCCCGCACGAGGGGCCGGGCGAACTCGCGGACCGCGGCCGCGTCGGCCCTCGGGAGCCGGACCGGGCCGGCCACGTCCTCCCCGCGCACGAGCCCGATCTTGGCGCCGCTGTTGCCGACGTCGACGACGAGGACCGGTACGGTGCTCACGGGGGGACGCTCCGCGGGGATCTGCAGAGCATCCGACGCCCGCGCGCTGCGCGCGAGCATGGGAGGGACCGCTAACTCGTTTCCGAAGTCCTGCGGCGGACCGAGTCGACCGGCGTCTCATGCCACTGCGCTACGTCTCGGTCAGCGAGACCCCCACCGCGGCCGCTGGATGGGGTGCGGAGGGCCCATGAGGACGACGACGCGTACTTCCTGTACGCGAGGAGGAGGAAGGGACCCGAGCGCCCCCAGCCAGCGCGCCGCACGCTAGCGGAACTTGGCCTTGCCGGCGGCCGAGCGCGTCTTGGGGTCGCGCGGGTCCACGTTGTAGAGGATGTCCCGCCCGTCGCGCTCGATCACGACGGAGACCATGGTCGTGTCCTTCGGCAGGCCCTTCACCACGTCGATCGCCTCCGCGCGGCTCCGGACGGGCTTGCCGTTGATCGACTTCAGGATGTCGCCCGGGCGCACGTCGAACTTGCCCGCGAGGCTCCCCTGCGGCACGCCCGTCAGGCGCACGCCCTTCGGGTCGCCCTTCTCGTCCTTCGCGTCCTCCGTCTTCACGTCGGCGATCAGCCGGTCGGGGTCGCTGTACCGGAAGTGGTCGTAGGCCGCGTCGTCGAAGACGACCGAGCGGCTCTGGTCCTGCTCCTGCCGCACCTCGATCTGCACCTGATCGAGCGGGGGCGGCGTGTTGGGCGCGACCGAAGGCGCGGGGCGCGCTCCGGCGACCGCCGCGCTGCCGGTCCCGCCCTTCCCGGCCACGCCGGCGGGCGCGCTCTCGCGGATCACGTCGGTCCCGGTCGCCGCGGCCTGCTTCAGGGAGAGCACGACCTCCGTGCGCTGCGTCCCGCCGTCCCCCTCCGCGACGATGTCGTACGCGATGCGGAACTTCGGGTCCGGGTAGGGCTCGGCCATGTCGATCGACACGAGGTAGAGGCCCGGCACGCGGGGCTTGGGCCCCACGGCGACGACCACGTCCTTGGAGGACCCCGCATCCGCGTCCTTGTCGTCGATCCGGTCGCCGGGCGCGAACGCGCGCTTCTTCTTCGAGGCGGTGAACTCGAAGAGCATGACGGAACGCTCGTCCGGGCCCTTCCCGGTGAAGACGCTCAGCAGGCGGCCGAGCGCCTGCAGCCCCGTCGGGGGCGGCGGCGCCTTGACGGACTCGACCTTGGGTCGGGGCGGCGGGGGCACCGGACCGACGAAGGGCCACACGCCGGGCGCGTTCCTGCCCTTCACGTCCGTCAGGTCGGGCCGCGTGATCGCCTCGAGGTCCTTCTCGAGGACCGGGTACACGACGGCCGGGGCCGCGTTCTTCGAGGCGACCTGGTAGGCGTCCATCGCGGGCTTGACCCACGCGGCCCGCTTCGCGTCGTCCGCCTGCGCCGGCCGGACCTTCAGCATGTACCAGGCGCCCGCGGCCAGCGTGCCGAGGACGAGCAGGACGTTGGCGAGGGTCAGCGTGCGACGGAGGGCCTGGGCCTTCATGGGAGACCTCGGGAGTACAGACTACCCGGCGGGCGAGGATCTTCCCGGGAAGTGTTTGGTGGGGAGAGAAGCTCGACTCTTCGCCCGGAGCCGTTCAGCGCCCTGCGACCTGGGCCCTTCGGCAGTTCGGCGCCTGCGGCGCCGAACGCTCAGGACCTGCGGCACGA
>DATLLK010000178.1:0-3262 GCA_035537895.1 Planctomycetota bacterium | reverse complement strand
CGCCCGCGCTCGCCCGCGCCGACGTCGGCGCGGGCGAGCGCGGGCGCGTCGTTGATCCCGTCCCCGACGACGGCGACCTTGCGGCCGGCGGCGAGCAGGGACTCGACGCGAAGGAGCTTCTGCTCGGGGAGCAGCGATCCCTCGTGCTCCGCGATGCCGAGCCGGGCGGCCACCGCGGCCGTCGCGACGGGCGCGTCCCCCGAGAGCAGGACCGTGCGCAGCCCCAGGGCATGAAGGCCCGCGACGGCGGCCTGCGCGTCCTCCCGCAGCGCGTCGGTCACGAGGAGCGAGCCGAGCGGGAGCCCGTCGCGCGCGACGAACACCTCCGTCACGCCGTTGTCCGCGGGGGGCGCTCCCGGCACCGACCCCGGCACGGCCCACGTCGCGCGACCCACGCGGACCTCCCGCCCCTCGACGAGCCCGCGGACGCCCTCACCGGGCACGTAGTGGAACTCGGTCGGGTCCGCGACGAGCACGCCGATCCGCTCGGCGTGGCGCAGGATCGCGCCCGCGATCGAGTGCTCGGACCGCCGCTCCGCCGCCGCGGCAGCGCCGACCAGGTCCCGCTCGAGGACGCCCGCCGCCGGCCGCACCTCCACGACGACCGGCTCGCCCATCGTGAGCGTGCCCGTCTTGTCGAGGACGACCGTGTCGACCGTCGACAGCCCCTCGACCGCGACGCCTCCGCGCACGAGCGCGCCGGCCCGCGCCGAGCGCCCGACCGCCGCGAGCAGCGCGAGCGGCGTCCCCGCCGCGACCCCGCACGCGCCGGCCGAGATGATCACGGCGATCGTCGCCTTGGCGTCGCGGCTCGCGAGGTACGTGATCGCCGCGCAGCCGAGCGTGAAGTAGACGAGCCACCCCGCGAGCCGGTCGGCCAGGCGCTGCACGGGCGCCTTCAGCGCCTCCGCCTTCTCCACGGCGTCGAGGATGCGCCCGAAGGTCGTCTGCCGTCCCGTCTTCTGCGTCCGCACGGTCAGCGCGCCGCGCTGGTTCAGCGTGCCCGCGTACACGGCGTCGCCGGGCCGCTTCTCGGCGGGCCAGGCTTCGCCCGTGATGCTCGCCTGGTCCACCGCGGAGGCGCCCGACACGACGGTCCCGTCCACGGGGATCCGCGCCCCGGGCTTGACGAGCACCACGTCGCCGGGCACGACCCCCTCGAGCGCGACGTCGGTGTCCACGTCCTCGCGCCGGACGACCGCGCGGTCGGGGAGCAGGTCGGCGAGACGGCGCAGCGCCCGGCGCCCGCGGGCGATCGTCAAGTGCTCGAGGACCTCCGCGACCAGGACGAAGAGCAGGATCAGGAGGACCGTCGTCAGCTCGCCCAGCACGAGCGCCGCGACGATGGCGAGCGCCATCGACAGTTCCATCGTCATGCGCCGCTGGCGCACCCCATCGAGCGCCTCGGCCCAGACCGGCCAGCCGCACGCGAGCGCCGTCGCGACGAGGAGTCCGTCGCGGATCGGGGAACCTGCGAAGAGGCCCGTCGCCGCGACGGCCGCGCCGACCGCCGTCACGGCGATGCGCACGAGGTCGGCGCGGGGGATCGAACGCCAACCGCCTTCGATGCCGTGGGCCTGGTCCGAGGACATGACACGATTCTCCCCCCCCATCCTTCCACCGCCATCCCGGACCCGGCGCAGAATGGCGGTGTCCCGAGGAGCCCCCCATGGCCCGACGTCCGCGGCCGCGCTACCAGGCGCACCCCCTCCTCGCGCGCGAGGGGGCGATGAAGGCGCGGCTCGAGGCCGACACGGGACGCTCGTGGGACGACTGGATCGCGCTCGCCCGCCGGTCGGGCCTGAAGGACAAGAAGGCCCTGAAGGCGCGCCTCCTCGGCCACCTGGGGTTGAAGCCGATGGCCGCGTCGTGGATCGCGCACGAGGCGCTCGCGCCCGAGGACGAGGGGTACGACGCCCCCGAGCGCCTCGTGGACGCCCTCTATTCGGGGGACAAGGCGGCGCTGCGCCCCGTGCAGGACGCGCTCGCGGACGCGTTCCTCGCGCTCGGGGACGACGTCGTCGTCAAGGCCTGCAAGACGATGGTGCCGGTGTACCGGAAGCACGCGCTCGCCCAGATGCGGCCGGTCCGCGACGGCGTCGAACTGCGCCTCGCGATGGGGAACGTGAAGGCCGTCGGACGACTGAAGGCCGTGTCCGACGCGCAGATGGGCGAGCGCATGACCCACGTCGTCCACGTGCGCGACCCGAAGGAGATCGACGGCCAGCTGCGCGCGTGGATGGCCGTCGCCTACGCGCAGGGCTCGGCGACGATCGCCCGCGGCGACATCAGGATCCCGCCCGACCTCGCCAGGGCCCTGAAGGGCAACGGGCCGGCCGCCGCGACGTGGGCGGCCATGACCCCCGCCATGCGCCGCGAGATGTCCGGCTGGGTCCTCCTCGCCAAGCAGGACGCCACGCGCGCCCGCCGGATCGCCACCGCGCTCGCGAAGCTGTCCGAGGGCCGCAAGCGCATCTACTGACGGAGCCGTCGATGCAGCCGCTCGTCGACGAGATCGCCGCGGCGTTCGCCGACCGCGCCTACCCGGGCGACGACGCGATCACACGCTGCGGGTACGATCGCCGGAACGGCGGCGAGTTCGACGGCCCCTGCGACGACTGCGCGAGGATGGCGCAGTTCTTCCGCGGGCGACCCTGGCGCGATCTTCGACCCGCCGACCTCTTCCGACACGGCCAGACGCCCAGCCTCTTCACGAATCCCGCCTACTGCTACTTCCTGCCCGCCTACCTGATCGGCGAGCTCGAGGACTCGAAGGCGATGGACATGGCCGGGGAGTACCTCGTCTGGGACTTCGGGCCCAAACCGGGCGATGCGTCCTCCGAGGGTCGACTCTCCGAGATCCTCGGGTCGCTCACGGAACGGGAACTGCACGCCGTGCTTCAGTTCTTCATCCATCTTCGTGACGTACGGTACGACGAGTCGGCGTACGTGAGCTGGGCCGTCGAGAATCTCGAGCGCGCGATCGCCGCGAGGCAGGGATCCCGAAGCTCCCCTGGATAGGCCCGGCGCCCGCAGAGGACGCGAGGAGGCGAGCGGGGCCCGCCTCCTCGGTCGCTTGCCGTCCGATCAGCCCGCCTGGGCGACGGTCTGGCGCGCAGGCTCGCTCGCCGGGCGCGTCACGTCGCGGCCGAGCAGCATCTCGGGGATGCGGCCGGAGGCGCCGCGGTAGAAGCCCGTCGGGCCCTCGAACGTCGCCGGGTTGCGGAACGTCCCGAAGACCATGTCCCAGAGCGGCAGGTCG
>DATLLK010000177.1:0-2870 GCA_035537895.1 Planctomycetota bacterium | reverse complement strand
CTCTCCCGCACGGTGGTTCCCGACCGGACGGCACCCGGCTTGCAGATCGGTGCCGTCCGGTCGGGAACCACCGGGATGCGACCATCCGAAACCCCCGGATACGAAAGGGCTTGTGGAGGTTCGTCGCTTGGCCGGCCGTTTCCGCAAGGCGCCGGGGTGTGTGCGGGACCTCAGACTGAGCGGATTCGCACATCATTTCCGATGCGCGCGGAGGCATGCGGCGCTCACCCGGTACGGTTCGCCCCGGTCGGCCCGGTGGTCGCGCGTGACGGCACGCCTCCACCGGGGGTCGCATGAAGGTCGCGCACCCCGCTCCAGAGGAGGAGCGCCATGGGGATGCCATGGAAGAGCAAGGCGTCGCCCCACTGGAAGAACGCGGTCTTCAGGTCGTGGAAGTCCACGACTCCCTGCCACAGGGCGCTGTAGGCGAGATCCAGGAGGAACGCCCCGGCGGCGATCCGGCCCCCTGCCGCGGTGCCGCGGACCGCGAAGAGGAGCGCGAGCAGCGCGACCGCCGCGTCGATCACGATGCCGAGTCGCCAGGGGGCGCTCGCGGCGACGTGCGAGGGCGTCCCAGGGTCCCCTTCCCATCCCCGCGTGAGCTCGACGAGGGGGTTGTTGAACACGTGCTCGCCGCCTCCCGCGGGAACCTGGACCGGGAGCGGGTAGACGACGAGGAGCAGCAGGACGCATCCGGCCGCCCCCGCCGTCCAGCGCGCGGCTGCCCGGCCGGCGGCCGACGCGGTCGTGCCCGCGCGGAGCGCCCCCGCCGCGACGGCGAGCACCGCGAGCGGCACCCAGCCCTCGATGCCGTAGTCCCGCGCCGCGGTCGACGTGAGCGCGGCCCACGCGGTGACGGACGCCGTGGCGATCAGGCCCCCTCGACCGGCGCCCGAGGGCAGGAGGGTCGCCGCGAGCGAGGCGAGCAGCGTCACGGCGAGGAATACCAGCGACGCGACGGCGGGGTCCCACCGCGGCGACGCGAGGACCGAGCCCAGACCCGCCGGTGCAATGGATCCCGTGCCGGGATGGAACCCGCGGATGATCGCGGCGAGGAGCAGCAGCGCTCCGACGACGTACGTCCAGCGTGGGGCGTACGAGCGGGCCCCGCCGCGGGGCCACGCCGGGGCGCTCTCCCCGTCCGCACGCGAGAGGAGCGCGCCGATCGCCCCGACGACCATGAGCCACGCCGCGAGGCCCGACCGGAGCGCCACGTCGCTTGCGTGACGTGCCAGCACCTCGGACATCTCCGACGGGCGCTCGGGGAGCGCGATCCAGAGGGCCGCCTTCGGAGGCACGAGCCAGGCGAGGAAGGTCGAGAGGAGGCCCAGCAGGGCGAGGGCGCGCACCGAACGGCCGACGCGCCGCGCCGGGGCGGCCGCGGCGAGGAGCCCGCAGAGCACGGCGACGACCCGCAGGAGGAACGGGACCGCGAGCGCGAGGCCCCGCTCGGCGACCTCACGACGCGACTCGGCGTCCTGCTCCTGCCCGAGCAGGTACCCCGCGACGACGCGGCGCACCTCGTCGACGGACGTCGACAGGCTCGAGGCGGGCGTGCCCTGCCGCTCGGGGAAGTGCCCGACCCACACGGACACCATGGCCACCGCGCCCACGAGCACGAGGCTGCGCGCGATGCCGCGCCGTGCGGACCGCGCCGAGGCGAGATGGAGCAGGCCGGCCCCGAGCGCGCAGGCGCCGCACGTGAAGAGGAAGGTGACGCCCTCGACGCGGATCCGCGGGAGCAGGGCGCTGTCGGATCCGGCGCGTGCGACGAGGAACAGCGCGAGGCCGATCAGCAGGGCGAAGGCGCCGGGCCCCCGCGGGCGCGCGAGACCGACCCCCGCGGCGAACGCGCCCGCGAGGAGGAGCAGGAGGGCGTCGGCTCGTCCGGCGAAGGGTCGGTCGGCCCGGATCAGGTCCCAGGGCCAGCCGTAGAGCATCGCGCCGGACCACGGGTTCGCGGCGGCGAACAGGCCGAGGACCACGAGCAGGCCGCCCGCGGCCGCGAGGAAGCCGGGCCCCAGGCGACCCGACGGCCCCGGCCGTGACCACAGCCCCGCGATCAGCACGAGCAGCGAGAGGCCGAGGAGCGCGAGCGTCGCGGGGCCCGCGGGCGGCACGAGGGCCACGAGGACCGCCGCGACGACCGCGGCCCATCGCATCGCTCCCATCCCGCCCGCGGAGGGCGCGTCGATCGGCGCGTCCGTGTCGGGTCGGGTCATCGCGGGCTCCCTCCGGGCCGACGCGACGCACGGCGCGCGCGACGTCCCTCGGTCATTCAACCGGACCGCCACGCCGAGTCCGTGCTTTCCCCGTTCGGCCCGCGCCCCTCGGCCCTCGCGCCGAGGTCGTGCCGCGGGATGGCGCTCCTCCCGCGGCGACCAGGGTCAGCGGGCGGCGAGCAGCGCCTCGGCGGCCCGGGCGGCGGCCGTGTGCACCGGCTCCCACCAGACGCCCAGGCCGATCAGCGTCGCGATCCCGGCGGCCACCACCAGGCGCACGCCGACGGTCGGGGCGATCGGCTCGGCGTCGCCGGTCGGCTCCTCCACGAAGAGCTCGCGGATCAGGCGCAGGTAGTAGTAGAGCGACAGGACGATGCCCAGCGCGCCCACGACGCCCAGGCCCACGAGCCACGGCTTCGAGGTGGCCGCGTCGACGAGCGCGTAGAAGGCGAGGAACTTCCCGATCAGGCCGGCCAGCGGGGGCACGCCCGCCATCGACAGGAGGGCGAGGAGCATCGCGAGCGCCAGCAGCGGCGAGCGACGGTGCAGCCCGGCGTACGAGGTCCGCGCGTCGTGCCCCGCGCCGCGCGCGCTGACGGACACGACGACCGCGAACGCGAGGAGCATCGTCAGGTAGTAGAAGAAGAG
>DATLLK010000176.1:0-2611 GCA_035537895.1 Planctomycetota bacterium | reverse complement strand
TCTCCATCCGTCGACGGTTCGACGTCCAGTACTTCCTAGAGCGGAGCGAGGTACTCGCGTCGGGGTCGCGCCTCGTCGGAGGCCGGCCCGCCACCTGGACTACGGGGCGAACGAAGATCCTGATGACCGATCCCGGCGAGTTCCTGGTCGTGACGTTGAACGCCATCGACGCCCTCTACGGCTCCCCGCCCCAGTTCCTCTCCCTTGTCAAGTCGCCCGACGGGGTGTCGGCGCACCGGGCCACCTTCGAGCAGGTGCTCGACTCCGTGCGATTCCCAGGGGCTATCGGCGAAGTGGAGGGCGTCGAGCTGACGGAACGCGACGTGGGGTCATTGCGCGGGGGGCCCCTCTCCAACGGCAGCGTGCGAGTGCTGGTCGTCCGCGGCGACCGCCCGTTGCCCGGCGCGACGGTCGACCTCTACGCTCCCGATGAGGAGCGTCCTTGGACCTCGAGCGCAACGGACGACAAGGGCGAGGTGCACGTCGCCTCGGGCGCCGCCGCACGAACCGCCCGGATCCGCGTGCGCGCGAGCGGCGTCTCGGAGCGCTGGTGGGGTGGCGCACCGACCGAGTTCCAGTACCGCCTCGTTTGCGTCGTGGGTACGCGCTCGATCTCGGGGCGTGCCTACGATGCCATCGGACTCCCGATCCCCTCCGGCCATGTCGGGTTGCGCCCGATCACGGGGCCTCGTTGGACCACGACGACCTCGACGGACGCAGGAGGGGACTATGCACTCGAGGGTCTCGTGGCGGGCCAGTACGAGCTGGTCGCGGCGCAGAGCGGGGATGGCTCCGCGGGTACCGTAGTGAGGAACGAACCCGTGCAATTGCGAGCCCGGGACGTCATGGCGCACGTGGACCTCGGGAGCGACGCACCGGACGTCCCGTGGCGGTTCAGCGTACGGCTCGCGAGCGGGACACCCGTCAGCCCCGGGTACATCCTCTTTCTCACGCGCGACGAGGCGGGCGTCTCGACTCGCATGCTGCACCTGGGCGCGGACGGCGGGGGCACCGTCAACCTCCCACCGGGCAGGTGGCGCGCCATCGGGCTCGAGCAGGTGGCGACGGTCGGAGGCGGCCCCGGCGAGACGATCTGGTCGATCCCGGGCGTCCGCGTCGCCGGTACGGTCCGCGGGCTGGACGTCGGCGAGAATGCGGTCGTCGAATGTCGCACCGCAGGGAGGACCGCACGCGTGGGCGCGGACGCGTTCTCCCTCGACGGCGTGTCCACGGGACCACACCTGCTAAGCGTACGGGTTGGGGACCGGACTTCGGCGCCGAGGGAGGTCGTCGTTCCGGAAGACCGCGACCTCACCGGCGTGGAGTTGAGCGCGCCCTGAATCCCAAGGGCTGCTCGCAGCTTCACGCAACTGCCCGGAAGCGTGCGCCCCGCCTTCTCGGTCGTCGGGCGCACCGTTATAGTCGCGCCCCCACCCAGAGGGTTCCCGCAACGTGTTCTCGCGACGGATCTCCCCGAGGGGCGGGCACGTCGACGCCGCCGCAGGTGCGGGCGGATGAGCCCGCTCGAGGGACCCGCCGGAAGGACGGACGCGGTCGCACCCGCGGCTCGTGCGCTGCTGTGGCTGGTCGCTCTCCTGCCGATCCTGCTCTGTCTCCCCCCCCACGACCTGTGGGCGCCGGAGGAGCCGCGCTTCGGACGCGTCGCGCACGAGATGGCGACGGAGGGCGACTGGCTCGTCACGCGGCTGAACGGCCTGCCGGACGCCGAGAAGCCGCCTCTCCTCTTCTGGATGATGGCCGCGGCGGAGCAGGTGGCGGGCGGCCCTTCGCCCCTTCCGATGCGCCTGCCCGGCGCGCTGCTCGCATGCCTCGCGACGTTCGCGACGGCCTCGCTCGCGCGTCGCTGGTTTCGCGACCGGGCGCTCGCCGACACCGCGGGCATCCTGTTCGGGACGACGCTCCTCGCCGTCTGGAACGCCCCCCGGGCGGGGATGGACCTCGGCCTCGCGGCGTTCTCGGCGATCGCGCTGGAGGGGGCGTCGGCCGCGATCGCCTTCGGGTCGTCTTGGGGCGTCGTGCGATTGGGCCTCGGCATCGGGCTGGGTTTCCTGCTCAAGGGACCGCACGCCCTCCTCGTCCCGCTCTGCGGCGCGATCGGCGGCGCGTACCTCGCACGGCGCCGCTCGCCCGACGAGCCGGCGCTGATCCGGAAGGGCGCCACCCTGCGGGTCCTCGCCGGGACCGTCCTGGGTCTGGCGATCTTCGGGGCGTGGCTGGTACCGGCTCTCGCATGGCGCGGCGACGAGATGACCGCGCTCAAGGTCACGTTCCGCGAGCGCCTGGTCGGCCAGCTCGGCCGCCGCGTGACGGGCACGAAGGAGCCGCACCTCCACGGCCCCTTCTTCCTGCTCTTCGTGCTCCCCCTCGCCGCCCTGCCTTGGACCCCTTTCGCCGCCGTGGGCGCCTGGATCGCCGCGCGACGAGAGCGCGTCGCCCGGGAGGACCTGTTCGGGCTCGGCGCCGCGCTCGGCGCGATCGTGTTGCCGCTCCTCCTCCTGTCGATCCCGGCGTCGAAGCGGTCCATCTTGTAGACACGCGGCCCGAGGGTGGGAGCGAGCACCGGCATGAGGAGCGCGATGGCGCCGAGGAC
>DATLLK010000175.1:0-3128 GCA_035537895.1 Planctomycetota bacterium | reverse complement strand
CGAGAAGGTCGAGGAGGGCTACGTCGCCGATCTCGACGCCGTGCGCGCCGCGATCAACAAGGCCGTGGACATGCCCGGACAGGTCGCGGAGCCCTACGACAAGGAGGTCCTCGCCTACAACGAGAAGATCGCGACGACCGCGACGGGCCGCGCGATCCGCGACCTCGACCCGCTGCCGCCGAAGAGCTGCGTCCACAGCGCGCCGTACTTGCCCGTCCCCATCTCGGTCCAGCGGGCCCCGAGCATGTTGCGGTGGTGGCCGGACGATTGGTACCAGCCCTCGAACGCCCCCTTCGCGTCGGGCGGGCCCTTCGCGATGTTCTCGCCGACGCCGCCGCCGTAGCCCTCGCGCTGCGCGCGCTTGCCCGGCGACTCGAGGCCCGGCGTCGGGCTCTCGTGCGCGAAGTAGCCGCGGTCGTGCATCTCGCGCGAGTGGCCGCGGGCGGCGCGCACGAGGCGCTCGTCGAGCTTCACCGCGGGCCGGCCCATCATGATGCGGTACGCGTTGACGATGCGGACGTTCTCCTTCTCCTCTACGTTCGCCGTCGTCGCGACGCGCTCGTTGTAGGCGAGCGTCTCGGCGTCGAGCGGGTCGGCGACGAGCGCGGGCACGTCGATCGCCTTCGCGATGAGGGCCTTCACGGCGTCGAGGTCGGGCTGGTAGCCCTCCTCGACCTTCTCGAGCAGCTCGTCCACCTCGCGCACGGGCGCGAGCGCGTCGGCGGCCGCGGGGTCCCACGCGGCGATCAGGTCGAACGGCCGCTCCCAGACCTCGCGCACGAGGTCGACGAGGCGGTCCACCTCGCGCTGGCCCGGGTGCTCCTGGCCCTCGGGATAGGGGTACGGGTAGCGCGTCTCGTCGGAGATCAGGGCGAGCGCCGCCTCGCGCCGACGCCGCAGCTCCTCGACGAGTCGCGCGCGGGTCTTCGCGGAGTGGAAGACCTTCAACGCGGCGACGTCCTTCGCGGCGGCCTCGCGGCGCGCGCGCAGCGCCTTGGCGAACGCGGGGCGGGCGGGCTCGCCGAGCGCGAGCAGCTCGTCGCAGGCGGCCTTGCGCTCCCTCGCCGCAGGGGAAAGGACCTTCGCGCACGCGGCGGCGATCCGCGCCTCGAGGACGAGGCGGTCGCGCTCCGCCGGCGCCACGAACCCGCCCTCGTAGACGACGTAGCCGCCCTGCGGGACGGCCTCGCCGCGCCAGCGCGCGACGCGCGCGTGGGCGCCCGCGCCATCGCCCCCGGCCTCGACCGCGCGGACGAGGACCTTCTCGGCGGCCGCCTGCGCGCCCGAGGCACGCAGCAGCGAGGCGAGCGGCAGGACCTCCGCGGGGGGGACGGCGGCGCGCTCGACGAGGGTCACGAGCCGCGCGGCGTCGACCGCGGTCCAGCGCACCTTCGTGCGGCTGGGGACGGCGATCCGCGAGCACCCCGAGCGCTTCGCGGGCTTCGAGTTCGGCAACCCGGGCGTCGGCGCGCCAGGCGTGGGCGCCACGGGCGTCGGCGTCCCGGCCGTCGGCCTCGCGGCCGTCGGCGCGGGGGCGACGGGGACGGAGACGAGCGCGGCGGCGCGGTCGTAGTCCTCGATCCGCCGCACGAGGAGGTGGCCCGCGGTCGTGCCCGAAAAGGCGGACTGCCGGTCCCGCAGGCGATTCGCGGCGACGCGCGGGCCCTCCGCGTGCGAGGCGGCCTCCGCGTCCTCGATCAGCGCGCGCAGGGCGTCGGCGGCCTTGGCCTCGACCGCGGCGCGACCCTCCTCGACGGCGCCGCGCGCGTCCTGGCTCGCGGGCGCCTCCGAAAGGAGCGCGTCCCACGCGACGAGCGCCTCGCCGTACCGGCCGTTGGCGAGGAGGTCGTCGACGGTCGCGGCGACCTCCTTCGCCCGCTGCGCGACCCAGGTGCCCGCGCCCGAGACCGCCTTCGCACGCGAACCCTCGAACCGCCGCGAGATGGCCGCGCCGTACTTCGCGACGAACGCGTCCCACTCGGCGGGGACGGCGGCGGCGTCGAGCTTCGCGGCCCGACGCTCGAGGTCCGCGAAGTCGTTGCTCGCCTGCTCGACGCGCTTTCGGAGGTACTCCGCCTCGCGCGCCGCCTCGCGCCGGATCCCCTCGACCGGCGCGCGCGAGAGCGCGTCGAGTCGCGCGAGCGCGGCGTCGACGTCCTCGGACCCGAGCGCCTTCGCGCGGTCGAGGTCGAGGCGCAGCGCGCGCAGGTCGACCTCGCCTCCGCCGCTGCCGCGGATCAGGAACGCCGCGACGAGCGCGACGACGGCGAAGGCCCCGGCCGCGATGAGGGCCCCGCGCAGGCGCCGCGACGAGGCGGCGGCGCCTCCCGCCCGCGCGCGGACGGGCGCGGGAGGCGGTGCGTCGAGCGGCCGGGGCGCGGACCCGGCAGCGACGGGCCCTGACGCGGGTGCGGCGACGGGGGCGACGCCCGCGACCGGGGCGGGCGTGGCGATCACGGGGACCGGTGCGGGAACGACCGGCGGCGGGACCGGGGCGGCGGCCGGGCCGTCGGCGAGGTAGGTGATGCGGGCCGGACCCACGTGGATCACGTCGCCGACCTTCAACGACACGCGCTTCACGGCGAGCCCGTTCACGGTGGTCGGGCGGCCCGAGTTCTGGTCGATGAGCTTGTGCCCGCCCCCGGGCAGGGGCTCGATCGACAGGTGCACGGCGGAGACGTCCGCCGAGTCGATCCGGAGGTCGCAGTCCGTGTCGCGCCCCACCCGGACCACGGCGTCGGGGAGCCGTGCGTTCACGACCTGACCGGCGATTTCGATCCGCAGTTGGGCCATTTCGCGCGCGCGCACTCTCGCCTTGAGGGGCGCGAGTCTACTCGTCCCTCTGCGGTCCCCCATCGACCTTGCGCGCCCCACCGCGACCCGGCGTCGCCACCCGGGTTTGAATGAGGACGGAGGCCCTCGATGCGCGGATCCCGGGTCGGGCGGGCGGTGCCCCTGGCGTTCTGCCTGGCGCTGCTCATTACGGCTTCGGGCGTCGCCCGCGCCGAGGACGCGGTCACGGAGAAGGCGGAAGAGGCGCGCCGGATCGCGGACCTCGTCGCGCGGCTGAAGTCGGAGGACGTCGACGCGAGGCGCCAGGCCGTGGCCGAGGCGAAGCGCGAACAGGC
>DATLLK010000174.1:0-10836 GCA_035537895.1 Planctomycetota bacterium | reverse complement strand
TTAACATCAATCTCGCCTATTCTTTCCGTCAACCTATCCAAAATCGATGGTGACAACATGAAACCGACCCAAAAGCTTCACGACCTCGGCCAGAGCCTGTGGCTCGACAACATCACCCGCGACATGCTCGACGACGGCACGCTCGCCCGCTACATCGCCGACCTCTCGGTCACGGGCCTCACCTCGAACCCGACGATCTTCGACAACGCGCTCAAGACCAGCACGAGCTACGACACGGCCGTCGCGAAGCGGGTGGCGAAGGGCCTCAAGGGAGAGGCGCTCTTCCTCGAGCTGGCCCTCGAGGACCTGACCCGAGCGGCCGACCTCTTCCGACCGATCCACGACCGCACGAACGGTGTGGACGGCTGGGTCTCGCTCGAGGTCTCCCCGCTCCTCGCCTACGACACGAAGAGCACGATCGCCGCCGCGAAGGACCTGCACGCCCGCGCCGCCCGCCGCAACCTCCTCATCAAGATCCCCGGCACGAAGGAGGGGCTGCCCGCGATCGAGGAGGCGACGTTCGCGGGGGTGCCGATCAACATCACCCTCCTCTTCTCGCCGGAGCACTACCTGGCCGCGGCCGACGCGTGGCTGCGCGGCGTCGAGCGGCGCATCGCCGCGGGCATGGACCCGCACGTCGGCTCGGTCGCCTCGCTCTTCATCAGCCGGTGGGACGGTGCCGTGGCCTCGACGGTGCCCGCCGACCTGAAGAACCGCCTCGGCATCGCCATCGGCCGCAAGACCTACCGCGCCTACCACGACCTGCTCGCCTCCCCGCGCTGGCAGCGCGCGATGAACCTCGGCGCGCGCCCGCAGCGCCTCCTGTGGGCCAGCACGGGCACGAAGGACCCCGCGGCCTCCGACGTTCTCTACGTGGAAGCGTTCGCGGCGCCCTTCACCGTGGACACGATCCCCGAGGCGACGCTCAAGGCGTTCGCCGACCACGGCCGTGCGGGGGCCCTTCTCCCGCGCGACGGGGGCGACTGCGACGAGGTCCTCGGGAAGTTCGCGAAGGCCGGCGTGGACGTCCCGGCCCTCGCCGCGCGTCTCCAGGAGGACGGCGCGAAGGCGTTCACGAAGTCGTGGGAAGCGCTGCTCCAGCGGATCGCCGACAAGGCGTCCGCCGTGGCCTCCGCGAGGTAGCCGCCCCGTCCGACCGTCCCGCCGTCGAGACGCCGTCGAGCGAGGTCCCGCCATGGCCACCACCACCCTCCGACGCCGAGCCGCCTGGGACGCCCTCAAGGCGCACTACGAGACGATCCGGTGGCGCCACCTCCGCCAGCTCTTCGCCGAGGATCCGAAGCGCGGCGAGCGGTTCGTCGCGCACGGCGCGGACGTGCTGCTCGACTTCTCGAAGAACCGCGCGACCGACGAGACGATGCGCCTTCTCGTCGCGCTCGCGACCGAGTCGGGGCTGCGCGAGCGCATCGACGCGATGTACCGCGGGGACCGCGTCAACACGACGGAGGGACGGCCCGCGCTCCACACGGCGCTTCGCGCGCCGCGCGACGCCACGGTCCTCGTGGACGGAGCCGACGTCGTGCCCCGCGTGCACGAGGTGCTCGACCGGATGGCGGCGTTCGCCGACCTCGTGCGCTCGGGGAAGTGGAGGGGCCACACCGGGAAGCGCATCCGCAACGTCGTCAACGTGGGCATCGGCGGGTCCGACCTCGGCCCCGCGATGGCGTACGGGGCCCTGCGCCACCACGCCGACCGGTCGCTCACGTTCCGCTTCGTCTCGAACGTGGACGGCACGGACCTCGTCGAGGCGACGCGCGACCTCGACCCGGCCGAGACGCTCTTCGTCGTCTGCTCGAAGACGTTCACGACGCTCGAGACGATGACGAACGCGGCGAGCGCGCGGGCGTGGCTGCTCGCGGGCCTCGGAGGCGCCCCCGAGGCGGTCGCCCGCCACTTCGTCGCGGTCTCGACCGACGCCGCGAAGGTCGCCGAGTTCGGGATCGACACGGCGAACATGTTCGGCTTCTGGGACTGGGTCGGCGGCCGCTACTCCCTCGCCTCGGCGATCGGGCTCTCGACGATGCTCGCGATCGGGCCCGACGGCTTCCGGGAGATGCTCGCGGGCTTCCGTGCGATGGACGAGCACTTCGAAACGGCGCCGTTCGAGCGCAACCTGCCCGTGCTGATGGCGCTCCTCTCGATCTGGTACGTCGACTTCTTCGGCGCCCAGTCCGTCGCCGTGCTGCCCTACGAGCAGTACCTCGCGCGCTTCCCGGCCTACCTGCAGCAGCTCGCGATGGAGAGCAACGGCAAGTGCGTCACCCTCGGAGGGGACCTCGTCGACTACGAGACGGGGCCCGTCTGGTGGGGCGAGCCCGGGACGAACGGCCAGCACTCCTTCTACCAGCTCCTCCACCAGGGCACGCACCTCGTGCCCGCGGACTTCATCGCGTTCGCGGAGCCCTCGAACCCCGTCGCCCGCCACCACGACATGCTGATGGCGAACGTGCTCGCGCAGGCGGAGGCGCTCGCGTTCGGGAGGTCGCTCGAGGAGGTGGTCGCCGCGGGGACGCCCGCGACGCTCGCCCCGCATCGCGTCTTCCACGGCAACCGCCCGTCGAACACGATCCTGCTCGCGCGCCTCGATCCCGGCGCGCTCGGCCGGCTCGTCGCGCTCTACGAGCACGTCGTCTACGTCCAGGGCGTGATCTGGAACGTGAACTCCTTCGACCAGTGGGGGGTGGAGCTGGGGAAGGTGCTCGCCGGGCGCATCCTCTCGGAGCTCGAGAGCGCCGAGGAGCCGAAGCTCGCCCACGACAGCTCGACCAACGCGCTGATCCGGTGGTACCGCGCCGCGAGGCCGACCGGTCCCTGACTGCCCACAAGGGTGGCGGGGCGCACGCGGCGCGTCAGCGCGACATGCGCTGCTCTTCCGTCGGGAACCCGAGCGCGGGCAGCGGCCCCGCCCCCTTCGCGAAGACGTGCGACGTCTTGCGCAGGTGCCACCCGAGCCGCTCGTAGAAGGCGTGGGCCTCCTGCCGCTGCTCGTTCGTCGTGAGGTAGAGCTCGTCGCAGCCGTGCGTCCGCGCCCACCGTTCGGCCCAGCCGAGCAGCGCGCGCCCGACGCCCTGACGGCGGGCCGCCTGGTCCACGACGAGTCCGGTCACGCGGCACCGTCGTCCCGACGTGAGGGTCTCCTCGAGGCACACCTCGACCCAGCCGATGACGCCCTCCTTCATCCGGGCGGCGACGCCGATGGCGTGCTCCGCCGGGTCGAGCAGGACGAGCCGCTGGTGGACGGTCGTGACCGGGACGGGATAGCCCAGCTGCTGCGCGAGCGCGGCGATGCGTTTCGCGTCGCTCCCGCCGGCGTTGCGCAGCTGATACGTCGTGGCCTCGGTCATCGTGGGGTCCGTGCGCGAGGGAGCCTACCCGCCGGCGGCGGGAGGTTGCGCCCTCTGATGCTCCCCGGACGGCTCGCGGTCGGCCGGTGCGGGCTCCGTCCCCCCGTCACCGGGCATTCCATCCGTCCGGGACGGGTTGACCTGCCGCACCCGGGTCGAACACGCGCTCGAGGAGGCGGTCGAACGCGGCGGCGTCCGCCGTCGGGGAGGCGGCCGCGACCCATGCGGCATGGAGCGCGGGATCCGTCCGGGAGAACTCGCCGAGGGCGGCCTTGCCCCCGAAGAACCAGCGGCGGCGCACCTGCGCCCAGCTGGGAAGGGCCTCCACGAGGAGCGTCGCGCGGTGGAAGGCGGCGAGCGTGGCGTCGGGGTGGCGCACGCGGGCGCGCATCTTCGTCGCCCACGCCCAGAGCGCCCGCCAGTCGTCGTCGGACAGCGGGGCGGGCGGGATCGCGAGCCGCTCCCGCACGCGCGCGACGACCGCGTCGCCATAGCCCTCGCGCTGGGCGAGGACGCGCGCGTGGACGAGATCCGGGGTCCGCTGCTCGATGAGCGCCGCGAGCCCGGCCTCGTCGTGGACGTGGACGTCGAGCGAGAGGCCGCGCCACGCGGCCACGTCGCGATGCGGGCCGCCGGTCGCCCGCACGGCGATCATGTCGACGTCGCTCGTCGCCGTGTCGTCGCCGCGCGCGCGCGAGCCGTACAGGATGACGGTGTGCGCGCCGTGACGGCGGAGGATCTCCGCCACGAGCTCGCCCCAGGGAATCGCCGGGTCCAATGCCACGGGCGCCTACTTCCCCGCCGGCGGCGCGTCGGCCGGGACGTCCGGCACCGGTGCCGCGTCCACGTCGAGGGTCAGGCGCGCCGAGAACACGAGGTGGCGGTCGAGGAAGCGGCGACCCTCCTCGAGCACGACGCGCGCCTCCGGGACGACGCGGCCCCGGAAGAGGACCGCTTCGTTCACGACGACCTCGACGTCGTTCGAAAGGTCCACCATCCCGTCGGCGAGGAGCAGCGTGACCCGCTTGACGCCGCTCGTGCGCACGACGAAGCGGTTCCCCTCGCGGACGGCCTCCACGCGCGGCAGGCTTCCGCGGACGATGCCCGCGTCCTCGAACGTCGCCGCCCGCTGCGTCTCCCCGACCTCCTCGATCCGGATCCAGCGGAACGTGTTGGCCGGGAACCGCGCCGCCGCCTCCCCGTCCGCGGGGTCGACGGTCCACTCGACCTTCTTCGGGAGGGGGTCGCGCGGGTGGTCCGTCAGGAAGCGGCGGACCTCGTCCCCGTACTTCAGGAAGAAGCGGGGATCGTGCCCGCCCCCCTCGATCACCTTCCACGTGAGGTCGAACTTCGCCTCCTTCATCCCGTCCATCGCCTGGCGCACGTGCTCGATGTCGAAGGTCTTGTCCTGGTCGCCGTTGATCGCGAACCACGGCAGGTTGCGCAGATTGACGAACCGCGTGACGCCGCCCGGCGAGCCGATCACCGCGATGGCCGCCGCGATCGTGCCGGCCTCGGTCTCCGCGACGCGAAAGGCGCCGCGTCCCCCGTCGCTGTCCCCGCACACGTAGATGCGGTTCTCGTCCACGGCGAACGAGGTCTTGACGACCCGCAGCGCGTGGTGGACCAGCGCGCGACAGCCGGGCGCGCCCCACTCGACGCCCTCGTAGGTGGACGGCCCCACGACGATGTAGCCGAGGTCCGCCACCGCGGGGCGGAACATCTCCGCCTCGCCCGCGCCGCCGCCCGGGGCAGCCTGCCGCACGGCGCCGTGCAGCCAGACCATGACGCCCGCGCGCCGGCTCGGGTTGTGCTTGGGCGGCAGGATGTACGTGAAGCGCCGCGTCTTCCCGTCGGGGCACGCCCAGTCGAAGGTGTCGCGGTCCTTGCGCAGGTCCCCCTTCGCCTTGCGGTTGCGCAGCGACTTCACGAGGTCCGCCACCGCCTTCGGCGTGCCGTACTTCGCGAGCAACGGCGTGAGGAGCGCCTCGGCCTTCGCGTCGTCCTCCTCCTCGAGGTAGCGCTGCTCGGGCGGGGCCGCGTGCGCGGTCGCCGTGCCGAGCAGGGCGACCGTGGCGGCGAGGATCACGCGGAGGACGAGGCGCATCGGTCAGGGCTCCGCACGCCACACTACCGTTCTCGGCCCCCGCTGTCCCTCGGGCGCCTCCGGGCGGCTCGGGCCCGCGCGAGACTCGCCGCCTCCGCGGTCACCGTATGCTGCTCCGCCGATGCGTCCGTTCATGCCCGTGGCGCTGGTCCTCCTCCTCGTGCTCGCGGGCGGGAACGCCCGCGCCGAGCCCGATCCCGTCCGGTCCGAGTACGACCTCGTCGTGGCCGCCTGGAAGGCGCAGGACTGGGACCTGACGCGCGCGCGGGCCGACGCGTTCCTCGCGGCGCACCCGGGCTTCGTCCACGCCCACACCGCGCTGTACCTGCACGCGGACGCCTCGTTCTCCCTGCGCCGCTACGAGGACGTGATCGCCGACGCCGAACGGTACGCCGCGACGTTCTCGGCCGGCAAGTACGGGGACGCGATGACGCTGCGTCGGGCGAAGGCGCACTTCAAGCTGCGCCAGGCGGCGCCCGCGCGCACCGCGTTCGAGACGCTCCTCGCGAAGGGACCCAAGGTCTCGCGCGAGGCCCGCGCCTGGCTCGCACGGATCGACCCGAGGGACGCGGTCGTGCGGGGCAACGTCGTCGTCGACTACGACGGGAAGTACACCGACGACCCGCGGTTCTCCGCGGCCGTCGCCATCGTGGAGGAGGCCGTGCCCGCCGCGCTCGCCCGCGTGCGCGCGCGGCTCGGTCTCGAAGGGAAGCCTCCTCCGTTCCGCGTCCGCCTCCGGGACACGGGCGAGCGGCGCGACACGATGGTGATGGAGACCAGCGAGGAGCTGCACGGCGACGCCGTCGTGCAGGCCGTGGTCGTCCGGACGGAGCAGCTCCTGGGGCGCACGCTGGACGTCGAGACGAGCCTCACCCACGAGCTGGTGCACGTCCACCACCGCCATGCGCTCGGCGAGGCGTACTACGGCGTGCCCAAGTGGGTCCGCGAGGGGTTCGCGATCTGGGTCGCGGAGCAGGGGTCCTGGCACCTGGGCACCGCCTACGTGCAGTCGGCGCCCTCCCTGGCCGACGCGGACGCGGGCGCGCGTCTCGTCAACGGGCTCGGGGGCGCGCACGGCCTCGACGACTACCCCGAGGACTACCTCGCCTTCGCCTGGGTGGAATCGGAGAAGGGGCCCGCGGCCATGAAGGCGTTCGCGAATCGCCTGCTCGCCGCCCCGGACGCCGAGGCCGCGTTCGCCGCGGCCGCGGGGCTGCCGTTCGCCGAGGCCCTGGCGCGTGCGCGCGGCTTCGCCGAGGCACGGGTCCGCCGCGACCTCGAGGGAAGCCGCCCCTACGCCGAGGCCCGCAAGCACTTCGAGGCGGGGAGGAACGTCGAGGCGGCGGAGGCGTACGCGGCGTTCCTGAAGGCCGCCCCGTCGCACCCGATGGCGCCCCGCGCGCGGTCCGATCGCGCGCTCGCCCTGTTTCGGGCCGGGCAGCTCGACGCGGCGGCCGCCGCGTTCGACGCCCTCGAGGCATCGCCGTTCGTCGAGTGCTTCCGGGACGAGATCGCGGAGCACCGGGCCCGCCTCGCCGCGGCCCGCGGGGACGAGGCCGCGACCGCGGCCGCCGTCGCGACGTTCGTGCGCGACTACTCGTGGGTGGACCCCAAGCGCCTCGCGTCGGCGAGGGCTCTCCTCGGCAAGGCGGCGGCGGAGCCCGCACCCGCCCCTGCGTCTCCGGCTCCCGACGCCGAGGGGCCCGACGAGGACTGAAGGCGCCGCCCCGTCGCGGGCTAGCCGAACAGCCCCAGCACGAGGCCGAAGAGGGTGAACTGCACGGCGTGGTAGCCGCCGTCGATCGCCCACAGGCCCCAACTGCGCGCGGCGAACTGGTAGTTCACGCCGAACGAGGTCGCCGCGACGCCGAGTCCCACGAGCGCGCCGGTGCGCAGCCCCGCCGCGACGGTCGGGTCGGGGCCGAGGAGCCAGGCGAGCGCCCACGCGCCGAGGAACGAGAAGACGTAGGCGAAGCCGAACACCTGCCCGGGGTGCTTGCCCGGTCGCGCGCCCGGGCGCGGCGGCTCCTTCGGGGCCAGCACGCCCGCCTCGGCGTGCCAGCGCCGCCCGAAGACGCCCGGCGCGTACCAGATGCCGCCGAAGAAGAAGGTCGCGGCCGCGACGGCCACGGCCAGGAAGTTCACGTCGAGCATGCGCCTCTCCTTTCCCTCCCGCCGCCGAGCGGGCGGAGGATTCCCGGGCGCCCGTCCCGTGCGATCCGCGGCGACCCCTTCCCGGCCGGCCGCTACGGGCGGGGCGGGCGGCGCGGACCCCGCGAGTCGTCGCGCCGCTCGCGCACCTCCTTGCCCGCCCGGTACACGACGAGGCGGGACGGGCGCTTCGCGCGCCACGCGTCGATGAAGGCCTGCACGGCCGGGAGCGTGCGCGGGTCGGGGCGGTCGCGGTCCGTCAGGAGGATCAGCTCCCCCGCGTCCGTCGCGTCGAAGAACCCTCCGATCCGGTCCGGTCGGAGCTCGGTCGGGCCGAATCCCATCAGCCAGAGGCACTGGAAGGACGCGCAGTGCATCGGGCGCTCGGCGTGGATCGCGCAGCCCGTCCCCGCGATCAGGTGGCGGCAGTGGACGTCCGCGGGCTTGTGCAGCTCGGGGTACTCCGGCCAGTCGATGGCCGGAAGGCGACAGCAGAGATCGCAGGTGCCGCAGACCCTGCGCTCGGGTCGGTCGGACGCGGCGGGGTTCGGAGGGAGTGCGCTCACGGGCGTACGTTCTCGCACGCTTCCCCGCGGGCGATCTTCGAGTCCGTCGCGGCGGCCTCGCGCGACGCCTGTCGCCAGGCTCCGGGGGAACGTCCCACCACGCGCTTGAAGGCGCGCGAGAACGAGGCCTCGCTCTCGTAGCCGACCTCGAGGGCGACGCGCACCACCTTCGCGCTCGTCTCGCGCAGCATCCCGGCGGCGAGCTGCATCCGCCACTGCGTCAGGTACTGCGCGGGCGGCTGGCCCAGGAAGTGGACGAACCGCTCGTGGAGCGTGGAGCGCGACGTCGCCGCGGCCTCGCTCAGCCGCTCGAGGGTCCACGGCTCGGACGGCTTCTCGTGGATCAGCGCGAGCGCGCGACCGACCGCCGGGTCGCGCAGCCCCCCGAGCCAGCCTGTCTGCTCGGGGGGAAGCGTCTCGAGGTGGCGACGCAGCGCCTCCACGAAGAGCATCTCGCTCATGCGCTCGAGCACCGCCTCGCCGCCCGGGCGCTTGCGGTTGGACTCCGTGACGGCGGTCCGCAGGAACTGTCCCACCCACGAGTCCCGGTCGCCCGCCGCCCCCGGGACCCGAAGGATGCGCGGGAGGGAGGCGAGGAGCGGGTTGAACGGGCGCGCGTCGCAGCCGAGGAACCCGCAGACGACGGTCGTGCGGTCGTGCCCGCCGCCGTCGAGAATTGCCGTGGTGACGCCCTCGCCCGACACGTGGATCGAGAAGGGGAGCTGGGGCGGCTTCGGGGAGAAGAAGAAGCCCGTGTTGACGACGCTCGCGCGCAGGCCCGGCGCGCTCGACATCACGTGGGCGTCGCCCTGGGGGAAGAGGATCACGTCCCCCTCGTCGAGGCGCACGGGCGACTCGCCCGCGATCGCGCCCCAGCAGGACCCTTTCACGATCCCGTGGAACTCGATCATGTGCTCGACGCCGGGCAGGATCGCCGGGATGATCTGCCGCGCGGGCGGCGCCTCGGCGACCCACGGGGCCGCCCCCTCGACGTAATAGAAGACCGCCCCGCGGAGCCGCACCGCGCGCAACAGGTCGGACAGGGTGTCGCCGCTCATCGGGTTCCGGGTCGCCCGCGGGCCCGGACACCGGGGTAGAGGCCCCCGGCGAGCGGCGGGTCGCGGACGAACGGTCAAGTGTTTCGGACGCACGGCCAGACGTCAACACCGCGCACGGTGCATTCTCCCCCTCGTGCGAACCCGATCCGACTCCACGAGGACACCTGCGATGACCCCCGCGAACACCACCGTCTCCCTCCCCGACCTTTCCGCGATCCGGGAGCGCCAGAGGGCCGCCTGGGCCTCCGGCGACTACGGCCAGGTCGGCGTGCGCCTCCAGATCGTCGGCGAGACGCTCTGCGAGGCCCTCGACCTGCGCGCGGGCGAGCGCGTGATCGACGTCGCCGCCGGGAACGGCAACGCGACGCTCGCCGCCGCGCGGCGCTACGCCGACGTCGTCTCGACCGACTACGTCCCCGAGCTCCTCGAGCAGGGTCGTCGTCGCGCGGAGGCGGAGGGGTTGAGCGTGCGCTACCAGGTGGCCGACGCGCTCGACCTGCCGTTCGCGGACGGGTCCTTCGACGTCGCCCTCTCGACCTTCGGCGTCATGTTCACGGCGGACCAGGGACGGGCGGCCGCCGAGCTCCTGCGGGTCACCGCGCCCGGCGGGCGCATCGGGCTCGCGAACTGGACGCCCGAAGGTTTCATCGGCGAACTGTTCCGCGTCGTGGGGTCGTTCATCCCGCCGCCGCCCGGGGTCCAGCCTCCCTCGACCTGGGGAACCGAGACGCGGATCGTCGAGCTCTTCGGCTCCAGCGCGCACGACCTCCGCACGGCGCGACGCCACTTCACCTTCCGCTACCACTCGCCGGAGCACTGGATCACCGTGTTCCGGACCTTCTACGGTCCCGTGCTGAAGGCCTTCGCGGCCCAGGACGCCGCGGGGCAGGAGCGCCTGAACGCCGCCCTCCTCGACCTGCTGCACCGGCACGATCGCGGGGCGGGCGCGGGGCTCGTGGTGCCCAGCGAGTACCTGGAGGTCGTCGTCACGAAGTAGGAACGCCGCGACGGGTCGCCGCGCCCGAGCGCCGGGCGCGGTAGGCTCCGGCCGTGAGCGAGATCGAGAACTGGCTGCTGACGGCCCGGCTCCGCGCGGTCCACGACCGTCTTCGCGGAGGGATCGCCCCGGCCGAGGCCGACGCGGCCTGGCGCGAGGCGGAGTCCGCTCTTCACGCCGCCGGCGCCGCCGAGGACGCGGCGGCGGCGCTTCCCGTCCTCGAGCGCGACGTCGCCGAACTGGGCGCCGTGCTCGAGGGGTGGATCGCGCGCAGGACCCCCCTCCCCGAGTGGGACCAGGCCGTCCTGAAGCGCGCGATGAACGCGTTCAAGAAGCGCCTGAAGTTGACCCGCGCCGACGACGACATCTCGTCGAGCCGCAACCCGCTGACGCGCGGGGCGTCGTCGTCGATCGTCGGCGTCACGCCGCCCGAGCAGTACGGCCCGGAGGTGTGGGCGCTGCTCGTGGCGCACGGCCGCCTGCGCGACGCCGGCGACGGTCTGCTCGAGCCCGCCGCCGGCGCGTGACCGGCGGGCGCGACCGCCCGCCGCGCGGCTCGGCTACCCCTCTCGAAACGTCGCGCCCGCCCCGG
>DATLLK010000173.1:0-4138 GCA_035537895.1 Planctomycetota bacterium | reverse complement strand
CCATGACGAACATCGCGGCGCCGCGGCGGGCATGGCGGGCGCCTACAACGCGCCGATCGGCGCCGCGATGTTCGTCATGGAGGTGATCCTCGGCTCCTTCGTGATGGAGCAGTTCGCCCCCGTCATGGTGTCGAGCGTCATCAGCACCCTCACGGTGCGCGCGGTCCAGGGCGGGGCGCCCGTGTACACGGTGCCGGTCTTGAGCGTCGGGAGCCCGTGGGAGGCGCTCCCCATCTTCGTGCTGGGGATCCTGTCGGCGCTCGCGGGGTGGCTGTTCCTCCATGCGCTCGAGTGGTTCGAGGACGGCCTGCACTCGCTGCGCCTCCCACGCGGCGTCCTCGCGGTGGCGGGCGGCCTGCTCGTCGGCGCCATGGGCATCTTCCTGCCGGAGGTGTGGGGCAACGGCTTCGACGCCGTGAGCGAGCGCATCCTGCCGGTGGCGCTCCCGGTGGGCATGCTCGCCCTCCTCATGGTCGCGAAGACCGTCGCGACCGGGATCACGGCCGGGTCGGGCATCAGCGGCGGCGTGTTCACGCCGACGCTGTTCGTCGGCGCGGCGCTCGGCGCCGCCTTCGGTGGCGTCGTCGCGTGGGTGTTCCCCGAGTCCAACCCGAGCCTGTACGCGCTCCTCGGGATGGGCAGCGTGCTCGCCGCGACGACGCACGCGCCCCTGATGTCGATCCTCATCCTGTTCGAGATGACCCACGACCCGCCCCTGATCGCGCCGTTGATGCTCGGGACCGTCACGGCGACGGTGTTCGCGCGGTGGATCCGCTCCGACAGCCTCTACACGGCGCGCCTGAAGCGCCGCGGGATCCGCCTCCCCGAGGGCGCGGAGGAGGCGGCGCTCCTGCGCACCTACGCGCGCGACCTCGTGCGCACCGACGCGCCGGTCCTGCCCGCGAAGGCGCCGCTCGACCGCGTCCTCGACGTGTTCCTGAACTCGAGGCGCGGAGCCCTCTACGTCGTGGGCGACGGCGGCCGCTACCTCGGCGTCGCGCGCATCCACGACGTGAAGGCCGTCTTCGGCACGAGCCCCGAGGAGGCGGGCGGCATCGTCGCGCTCGACGTCGCCGTCCCCCTGCCCGCCGCGGCCGAGGACGAGACGATCGGGTCCGTCCTCGCGCGCTTCTCGGACCGCGAGCTCGACGAGGTCCCCGTCGTCGCGAGCGCGACCGACCCGCGGTTCGTGGGCTCGCTCTCGCGGCGCGACATCCTCGCGATGCTGCGCCACGAGGTGCTCGTCGAGCCCCAGCGGCCCGCGCGCACCGCGATCCGGGTCTGGGGCGGCCCCACCTTCCTCGAGCTGCCCGAAGGCTGGACCGTCGCCGAGGTCGCCGTCGCCCCCGAGGACGCGGGCACGACGACGGAGGCGGGACGGTGGCGCACGGACGCGCGCATCCCGCTCGTCGTGCTGCGTCCCGACGGCAAGGGCGGGCGCACGCCGCTCACCCCCGACGGGACACCGCTGAGCGTCGGCGACGTCGTGCTCGTCCTGGGGCCGAGCCCGGCCAGCCCCTCCGCGTGACACCGCCTAGTCGTCGTGGTCGGGATGCTCGTGGCAGAGCGTGCAGGAGACGATCGTCCCCGCCGCGAAGCCGCCGGGGCGCGTGACGGCGACGCGGGCGAGCGGGGAGCCCCGCAGGTCGCTGCCGTGGCACGCGCGGCACGCGTTCGGGTCGCGCTCGTAGAAGTCCTCGTGGCCGCCGTTGCGCCACTTCGAGCTGCCCACGTTGTGCATGCCGTGCGGGCCGCCCGTCGTGAGCCCGAGCGACGAGCCGGGGTGGCAGGACGCGCACTCGCGGATCGTGCCCGCGTGGGCCTGCAGCTGCTCCGCGGCAACGTCGTCGTTCGCCGTCGTCGCGACCGGCCACTCCGCGTGCGTGCTCCCGTGGCACGTCTGGCAGAGCAGACCGCCGTGCCCCGTGCTCATCCGGTACCAGGTCGAGGGGTTCTCGGCGAACCGGGACGCGGGCGCGAGGATCGCCGACGCCGTCGCGTCGCCCTCGACGTACGCCTGCGCCAGCCGGATCCCGTCCGGGGCGAGGACCACGTCGGCCCCCGACCGGTGCGAGAGGGCGTCGCCCGTGTGGCACGACTGGCAGCGCGGCACGTCGAGCCAGGAGCGGCGCGGCTTCCCGTCGTTCGTCCCGTCGAGGCTGCCGCCGGCGAGCAGGTTCCCCGCGGTCCCGGCGACCGCGGCCATGCTCCCGTGACAGTTCGCGCACTCGAGCCCGGCCGCGGCCATCACCCCTCGAGCGCACTGCGTCTCTGCGCCGGGGTGGCACTTGTAGCAGGACGCCTCGGCGTTCCCGGTGAGGAAGTCGTGCTTCCCGTGCATCGCGCGCGAGAACCACGGGTGGGTCGTCTGGGCGCCCTGCGGGCCGCTCCCCGCGAGGTCGAGCGCGGGCGAGTAGTGGCACGCCGCGCACAGCACCGGCCGGGCCGCGAACAGCGAGGTCCCGTGGGCGTGGTCGTGGAGCTTGAGGACGTTCTCCTTCGTCTGCACCTCGAGGTCCGAAGCCCCCGACCACGCGACGCCGGCGTCGTCCGCCGCCTCGCCGCCGGTCCGGTGGCACGACGTGCAGTCCATCTCGTCCGCGACGGGCACGACGACGTCGAGGTGCGCGAGCTCGGCACCCGTCGCCTTGTCGTGCGCGGAGATCCGCATCAGCGGGTACGTGTTCGTCGTCCCGGCGTCGTCCCGGGGGGTGATGGGGATCCCCTCGGCGGCGAAGAACCGGTGCGTGGCGTTCCACGCGAAGGGCTGCGGTCCGGGCACGGCGGCGTCCCCCGGCATGAAGAGCCCCTTCAGGCCCTGCCCCGCCGGGAGCACGGCGCCGTTCGTGTAGAGGGCGGACGCCCACGTCCAGAAGTCGGTCTTCCCGACGCTGCGGCTGTTGATCGAGCCCGTGGCGTCGGCGACGGCGCCGTAGCGCACGTCCACCTCGGTACCGTCGAGCAGGGACGTCCGCCCCTCGACGTCCGTGCGCACGACCTGGGCGTGCACGACGTTGTAGGGCGGGAGGATCGAGAACACGGAGAACTCCCGGTCCATGCAGTGCATGCCGAGGTCGTTCACCGCGAGGACGCGGGTCACCGGCTGGACCGGTCCGCCGCCGCCGCCGTCGCCGTCCTCGTCTTCGTCTTCGTCCTCGTCGGCACGGCGCGACGCCTCGGCGGAGCCGGAGCCGCCGGCGCCGCACCCGGTCGTCAGAAGAAACCCCGCCGCCGCCCATGCCGCGAGCCACCGACGTCGCCGTACGTGCATCGATCGTCTCCGAGCGCCTGTCTCGTACGGGGAGGAGAGGCGGCCGCACGTCGCCCGGATACGGCCCGGCGGCCGGCGCTGCATGCGCTCGCCTCGTCCGGCCTCCCCGATGCCCCCGGACCGCGGCTCAGGCGGGGATGCCGAGGTCGGCGAGGAACGAGGACGGGTCGAGCGGGCGCCCGGTCGCCGCGGCGAGGTGGTCGTCCCACGAGCGCGTGGACCCGGGGGCGAAGAAGCGCTCGCGGAGGAACACGCCCGCCTCGGGGTTGTCGACGAGGCCCCGTCCCGTCGTCTGGCGCACGTGGTGCGCGAGCTGCGACGCGGTGCACTCCCCCATGAGATAGGCGTGGTAGTAGACGGGCGCCGTCGCGATGTGGACCTTCGCCGCCCAGTCGGGCGCGCGCCGGCCGTCGGGGCGGTGGACGAGCTGGAACCGCTCGACGAGGTCCCACCACAGCGCGTCGAGGTCCTGCTCGGGGTCCCGGTAGAAGGCCTGCTCGAACCGCGTCATCACGAGGACCCACCGCGTGAAGACGAGCATGCCCTCCCGGAAGGCCGCGAGGGCGGACGCCGCGGTCCGGGCCGCCTCGTCGGCGGGCATGCCCAGCACGGGCGCGAGCCACTCGGGGTCCTTCGAGAGACGCCCGAACAGCATGGCGATCGCCTCCGTGCTGCTCATGTGCGGCGGGCACCGCAGGAACCACGGCAGCGACCGGTCGATCTCGAGGTCGTAGATCGCGTGGCCGAACTCGTGGAGCATCGTGCCCATCCACCGCTCGTTGGGCACGTTGTTGCAGAGCACGCGGACGTCGCCCTCGCGGTCGATGTGGGTGCAGAAGGCGTGCTGGCACTTGCGCTCCCGCGGGA
>DATLLK010000172.1:0-7354 GCA_035537895.1 Planctomycetota bacterium | reverse complement strand
CCCGTCGCGCCCGTCCCGACGCCGCGCCCCGCGGTCGTCCGCACGACCCCGCGCGACGAGGCCCCGCCGCCCGTCGAGCGCGAGGGCGCGACGACGCGCTGGTACGAGATGCGCCGACAGGGACAGAAGCTCGGGTGGATCCGCGTCGTGTGGGCGCCGTCCACCTGGCAGGGCAAGCCCACGGTGCACGACACGACGACGGTCCGCACGCGCGAGATGCGCGACATGCTCGGCACCGAGGACGTCTTCGAGCACGAGACCGTCGTGGACGTCGAGCGCGGCGAGGACGGGACGCTCTGGTGGTCGCGCGCCGTGGTGACGGAGGCCGGCGGGCGCGCGACGGTCGAGGAGACGACGTGGACGGGCACGGGCTACGACGTCGTGGCGCGGCTCGCCGGGGCGGAGAAGGTGACGCGCGTCGCCGCCACGGCGCCCGCGCACGTGGACCCCGAGGCGTTCCTCGGGCCGCGCATCGCGGCCGGCAAGCTCGCCGCGGGCGACCGCCTCTCGCTGCGGGTCCTGCAGGCCGCGGCCGAGCGCGTCGCGGAGTTCCCGCTCGAGGTCCTCGGCACGGCGCCCGGCCCGTCCGAGGACGGCGAGGTCCCCTGCCTGAAGGTGCGCCAGACCGACCCCGAGACGGGCGCCGAGGCGATCTTCTGGCTCGACGCGCAGGGCGTCGTCGCGCGCGTGAAGGAGCCGCTGACCGAGATCGTGCGCGTGCCGGAGTCGAAGGCCCTCGAGCGCCCCGTGCGCCCCGCGTCGTTCTCGATCACCGTGCCGTCGACCCCGCCGCTGCCGCGCGTCTTCAGCGCGGAGCGCCTGCTCGTGGACGTGCACGTGCGCCCCGATCCGGACCGTCCCCTGCCCGACTTCCCCGCGTCGCCGTTCAGCCGCATCCTCGAGGTGACGGGCGACGCGAAGGCGGGCTGGATCGCGCACGCCGAGCTGCGTGCCTACGACGTGCCGCAGGCGTCCGCCCGCGTGCCGGTGACCGACCCCGCGTTCGCGAAGGACCTCGAGCCGACGCTCCTCATGCCGTGCGACCACCCCGACCTGCGCGTGGCCGCGAGCCGGGCGCTCGCCGGCGAGACGGACGCGCGGCGCGCGGTCCAGCGCATCGCCGACGTCGTCTTCGCGCTCGACAAGCAGAGCCCGGCGGTCGCGCAGGCGTCCGCCATCGAGATCCTCCGCGACCGCCAGGGCGACTGCTCGGAGCACGCGCTGCTCTTCGTCGCGCTGTGCCGCGCCGCGGGCATCCCCGCGCGCCGGTGCTCGGGCTACGTCTGCGTGGGGAGCCACTGGGGCGCGCACGCGTGGGCCGAGGCCTGGGTGGGCGCGTGGATCGGGGTGGACCCGACGACGAACGACGTGGGCACGGCCGCCCGCTACCTCTTCTTCGGCTACGACGACGTGCCGTCGGGCAAGCTCGGGACCGTGAGCGTGCGCGCGCGCGGGCGCCTGCGCTTCGTGACGCGGCGCGTGGAGGAGGGCGGCGACAAGTACGACCTCGACGACGACTCCACGTGGCGCGTCGTGGACGCCGACGCGGGCCGCGCCGTGCACCGCCTCGCGGGCCTCGACCTGCGCGACGTGCCGGCGGCGGGCGCGGTGACGCTCGCGGGCGAGGGCGACGCGGTGCTGCGCCTGCCCGAGGGCGTCGTCACCATCCGCGTGACGGCCGACCAGGGGCACCGAAGCCTCGACGAGCTGGCCTCGATGGCGGGCGGCGACGGCGAGCAGACCACCTTCGCCGGCGCTCCCGCGGTGCGCGTGGAGGCCCGCGGCCGGCGCACGCTGGTGATTGCATCGCGCAAGCGGATCCTGGTCGTCAACCTGCGCGCGAAGTCCACGCAGGTCGACGCGCTCGAGGCCCGGGTGGCGACCATCATGGCCGCGACGCTCGCCGCGAGCCCCCCCGGTCCCTGACCCCGTTTCACGGGTCGGCGGTCCCTTCGAGCCCGGCCCGGCCGGGACCGCGCCCCGTCGGGGACGGCTCCGCTCCGCGTTTCGGGCATCTGATCCGGCCTCGCCTTCAGCGGCGCCCCCGCGCCGGTCGATGACGCGATGCGGTTATCCCGACGCTGGAGCGTCCGCTGAACCCCGTCCCCGCCGACCTCCGTCCCGTGGAGAGTGCCGCCCGGCGTGCGCACAGGGGGATCGAGATCCGCCCGGGCGACGTCCTCGGGCGCTGGCGGGTCCTCGATTCCCTCGGCAGCGGCGGGATGGGCATCGTCTACCGCGCCGAGCTCGAGGGGCAGCCCTATGCCCTGAAGGTCGTCCACCCGCACCTCGTCGAGCGGGCGGACCTCCTGCGGCGCTTCCAGCGCGAGGCCGAGGCGGGCGCGCGCGTCCGCCACCCGCGCGTCGCGCGGACCTACGGCGTCGAGACGGCGGAGGTGCGCGGGAGCCCGGTGCACTTCCTCGTCATGGAGCTCGTGCGCGGCCGGACGCTCATGCAGGTGCAGGAGGAGCTCGGCCGCCTGCCCGACGGCCTCCTGCGCGACATCGCGGCGGGCGTCGCCTCCGGGCTCGAGGCGATCCACGCCGTGGGGATCGTCCACCGCGACCTGAAGCCCGAGAACGTGATGCTCACCGAGCGCCACGAGGTCAAGGTGATGGACCTCGGGATCGCGTGGATGGCGAACGAGGAGGCCCGGCTCTCCCGCTCCGGGCAGTTCGTCGGGTCGCTCCTGTTCGCCGCTCCCGAGCAGCTGGGCGACCACCCGGCGCGGCTGACGCCGTCGGCCGACCTCTACGCGCTCGGCTGCATGCTGCACCAGCTCGCCGTGGGACGGCACGCGCTCGAGGACATGCCCATCGCGGAGGTCGTGAACGCGCACCTGCGCAGGCCGTGGCCGCTCATCTCGCAGTCCGTCCCCGACGCGTCCCCCTTCCTCGACGCGGTGGTGTCGACGCTCCTCGAGAAGGAGCCGAAGCGCCGCTTCCCCGACGCGCGCGCGTTGCGCGAGGTCCTCGTCGCGGGCGAGGCGAGCCCGTGGTGGTCCGCACGGCGAAACGCCGCGCGATCGACGCCCGTCCCCGCCGCGGCGCCCGGCCCCGCTCCGGCCGCCGCCGCACCGGGCGCGCCGGTGCCCGCCGGGCTCGTCGGCCGCGCGCGGGAGCTGCGCGCGCTCGCCGAGGAGTGGCGCAAGGCGCGCGCGGGCGCGGGCGGCGCGGTCCTCGTCCCCGGCGCCGAGGGCGTGGGCAAGACGCGCCTCCTGACCGCGTTCCTCGACGCGGAGGAGGCGGCGCCCGGGACGGTGCGCCGCGCCGCCGCCGCCGAGGGCGCCCCGCCGTTCGGGATGACGCGGGCCCTCCTGAAGGGCCTCGTGCCCGGCGGCGAGCGGGCCGCGGACCTCGTGGCGCTCGTGCCGATGGACGGGCCCCGCGCCGAGGCGCTCGCCGACGTCCTGCGGACGGGCGGCGCGTCGCTCGCGCCCGGGGCCGTCGAGGCGGTCGCCGAGGACGTCGCCGCGCTGGCGGTCGCGCTGGCCGCGCGCGCGCCGCGCTTGCTCGCGTTCGACGACCTCGACCGCGCCGGGGCCGGCGACCGCGCCGTGTTCCTCGGCGCCGCGCGGCGAGCCCTGCGCGCGCCGCTGCTCCTCATGGCCACCGTCACGGCGCCCGTCCCGGCCGAGCGCCGCCGGGAGCTGCGCGGGACGGGCGCGGTCGCCGAGGTGCCCGTCCAGCGCCTCTCCGACGACGACCTGCGCCGCGTCCTGCTCGCCCGCACGGGGCTCGAGTCCACGGCGAACGCGATCGCCCCGCGCGTCATCCCCCACGCGGGCGGTCTGCCCCGCGCCCTCGAGCGGCTCGTGGACGCGTGGCGCGCGTCGGGCGCGCTCGTCCGGGGAGCCGACGGCACGCTGCGCCCGACGGGGCTCCCGCCCCCCGCGGACGCCGACGGCGGTCTGCGCCCGGTCGTCGCGCGCTGGGTCGCGCAGCTCGACGCCGTCGCGCGCGAGGTCCTCGAGGCCGCGAGCGTCCAGGGCACGCGCTTCGACGCGCGCATCGTCGCGGACGTCCTCGGGCACCCGGCGCTCGCCGTGGCCGAGGCGCTCGGCCCGCTCGGCTCCGAGCCGCGCCTCGTCGTCGGCGAGGGCCGCATGCGGTGGTTCGACCCGCCGCTCGCCTGCGACGTCGTGCGCGCCTCGCTCGAGCCCGCCGCCCTCGCGGACCTCCATCGCCGCACGGCGGAGGCGTTCGCCGCCGCGGCCGCGTCCGACGACGTGCCGCGCGCCGTCGCCTGCCCCCGCGCCGCCGAGCACTTCCTCCGCGCCGGCGCACCGGACCGCGCCGCGCCCTGGATCGTCCCGGCCCTCGACCACCTCCTCGCGGCGGGCCATGGGCGCGAGGGGGCGGCGCTGGCCGACCTCGCGCTCGCGGCGACGGGCACGGCCGCGCCGTCGCTGCGCTGCGACGTCCTCGCCCGCCGCGCGGCGCTGCTCGCCCTCGAGGGCCGCGCCGAGGAGGAACGCGCCGCCCTCGAGGACGCGCTCGCGGCGCACCGCGCGGCGGGACGCGACGCGCCGGTCGCGCTGCTCGACGCGTACGGGCGCTGCCTCGCGTCCCAGCGCGACCATCGCCGCGCGGAGGCGTTCTTCCGCGAGGTCCTCGCGTCGACGCGCGGGGGCGAGTCCTCGCGCGCGGCCGCCGCGGCCGAGGGCATCCTCGCGCGCCTCGCGCTCGGCCGGGGCGACACGAAGGCCGCCCGCGGTCACGCGGAGCGCGCCCTGCTCGTGGCGCGGGCGACCGGCGACGGGGCGCGCGAGGCCGCGGCCCTCGGGCACGTCGCCGCCGTCCTCGAGCGCCAGGGCCGGCTCGACCTCGCCGCGTCCCACGAGCGCGCGCGCCTCGCCCGCGCGACGCCGCTCGGGCTCTCGCGCGAGGTCGCGGACGCGCACGCGGGCCTCGCGCGGCTCGCGCTCCGCGCCGGACGGTGGCGCGACGCCCAGGTCCACCTCGACCGCGAGGCCGTCACCGCCGAGCCCGTCGGCTACCGCCGCGGCGTCGCCCGCGCGCGCCACGGCGCCGGCCACGTCGCGCTCGCGCGCGGGCGGCTCGCCGAGGCGCGCGACCACTTCCTCTCGGCCCTCGAGGTCGCGTCGGGCACGGCCACGCCCGCCGACGTCGCCGTCGCGGGGCTCGACCTCGCCCGCGTGCTCGCCTGGCTCGGCGACGAGGAGCGCAGCCGGTCCGAGCTCCTGTGCGCGCTCGCCGCCGCGGGCCGCGCCGGCGACCCGCGTGCGCTCGCCGCCGCGCACCTCGTCTGCGGCGACGCCGCGCTCGACCGCGGCGAGGCGGAGGAGGCTGCGCGCTGGTACCGCGACGCCATGGCGGCCGCGGGGCCGGCGGCCGTGGACGAGACGGAGGCCTTCGCGCGCCTCGGACTCGCCGCCGCCGCCGTCCTGCGGGCGGGCCCCGCGCGCGCCGCGGAGGACCTCGACGCGGCGGTCGCCGCCGCCGCGCGCGCCCCGGTGCCCGGCCCGCGCGTGCTGGCCGCCGCGCGTCGCGCGTCCGCGCCGGGCGGCGACCCCGCGGGCGCGCTCGCGCTGCTCGCCCTGCACGCCGGCGCGCTCTCGTGGCGCGAGCGGGTCGACGTTCACGTCGCGCTCGCCCGGGCCACGGGCGACCCGTGGCACTTCGGCGAGGCCGGCCGACTCCTCGGCGCGGCTCGCGAGGCCCTGACGCCGTCCGAGCGGACGGCCTTCGACGCGACGCCCCTCGTCCGCACGGTGAAAGGATCCGGAGGTCTTCGATGCGAGTGAACGCCCCGCCCCGCCCGAGGGTCCTGCTGGCCGACGCGGACGCGCCGCGCCGGGCGCAGCTTCGGGCGGCCCTCGCCGAGGACCACGTCCTCCTCGAGGCCGAGAGCGCCGAGGACGCGATCGTCGCGCTCGAGGAGCGCGAGCCCGGGCTGACGCTCGTCGCGCACGATCTCCCGGGCGCCGCCGGGACGGAGGTCGTCGCGCGCGTGCGCGACCTGCACCCGCTCGAGCTCGTGCTCGTGCTCTCGCCGCAGCTCTCCGTGGACCTCTGCCGCGCGGCGATGCGCGCCGGCGCGTACGACTGCCTCGAGCACGGGGCGCCCCTGCCCGAGCAGATCCGGGCCGTGGGCGACGTCGCGGCCCGCCGGCTCGAGGAGGCGTCGCGCGAGCTGCGCCACGCCGAGGACATGGCGCGGGCCGCGGTGCGCCGCCACGAGCACGACGCCGCCGCGAGGGCGGCGCGCCCCGCCGCGCTCGCCGCGTGGAGCGCCGCCGACGTCGAGCTGCGCCGCCGCTGGCTCGACCTCTACGCGGCCGCCGCGCCGCTCGCCGTGGACGACCCGGAACGCGCGCGCTCCGTGCGCGAGATCATCGACGAGATCGCGGTCCACCCGAAGCCGGTCGACCTCTGGCTCGGGCTCCACGTCCACGCGTTCGTCGCGGGGCGCCCGGCGCCGCAGGAGGGGCTCGCGCGCGCCCGCGAGGTCCTCGTCGAGGGGCTCGCCGTGCTCGCGGAGCGCGGACGCCCGACGGGAGGCGTCGTGCGCGAGGGCGGCCTGCCCTCGGCGCTCGCCGGCGTGGGCGCCGCCGCCGGACTGCCCGCGTGGCACAAGTGGACGCTCCCCGACGGCGCCGAGGAGTGGATCCTCGTCGCGGCGGGCGAGCCGGTCGCGCGCGTGACCCCGCGGCCCGGCGGGATCAAGGGCGTCCTGCGGACCGACCGGCGAGGGCAGCTCGTGCCCTGCGACGCGACCTCGCTGCCCGCCGCGCTGCGCGACGTCGAGCGACGGCTCGGCCTGCCTTCACAAGCCCGCGTCGTCGCCGCCACTCACGCGTGAGGCTGGCTGGGGGCGCTCGGGCCCCTTCGTCCTCCTCGCGTACCAAAGCGTACGCGTCGTCGTCCTCATGTGCCCTCCGCACCCCATCCAGCCTGCCGCGTGGGTTTCTCGCGGGCGGAGCGCGTGGGTTTCGCGCAGACGAAGGCGTCGCGCGGCGGATGGCTCGACGCCGGTCGGCACGGACTGCCGCAGAACCACGGAGTCGACGTGGCAGCGGCACCGCGACGGAGGAGCCAGGGCGGCCCGCAGGGGGTTCTTCGTGCGCCGCGGGGTAGCCTCCGCGGCCTCGCCATGCCCCCGCACGCGCCTTCCGACGTCCGTCGCGGCCTGAGCGCGTCCACATGGGAGGGCGCGTTCGCGCAGGTCTTCATCACGCTCACGGGCGGTGTGTTCCTCATCGACTTCGCGCGTCACTCGGGCGCCGACGAGGCGACGCTGGGCGTCCTCGCCGCGATCCCCTTCCTCGCGCAGGTGATCCAGGTGGTCACCGGCGCGGTGTACGAGCGCGCCGGGCCGACGCGCGCGTCG
>DATLLK010000171.1:0-14576 GCA_035537895.1 Planctomycetota bacterium | reverse complement strand
CTCGGGGGCCACCGGCGCGACCTTCCGACGGGGTGCGTCCGCTTTCGTGGGCGCCGCCGGCGGCGTGGCCGGCTCCGCCGGTGCGGGCTCGGCCGTGGCGACGTCCTCCTGCGCGACGATCGGCTCGGTGGGCGGCGGCGGTTCCGTCACCGGCGGTTCGACCGCCGGCGCCTCCGGCTCGGGTTCCGGTTCCGGCTCCGCCGGCGCGTCCTTGGACGGGGCGAAGCGGACGCCCTGCGGCAGCCGGCTCTCGTCGGGAACCGGGAGCGCCTCGGGCCGCGTGCCCGCCGCGGCGTCGGGCTCGGTCTCGTCCGCGAAGCGGATCCCGAGGATCGGACGGGAGCGGCGCTCCGAGGAGGCGGGCAGGGACGCGATCGCCGGCGGGCCCTCCTCGACCGGAGGCTCGGGCTCCGGCTCGCGCAGCCGGATTTCCCCGACGTCGGTCCCCTCGAAGGCCATGGGGATCTCCAGGCCGTCGGGGCCGAGGCGCCGCTCCGGGTACCAACCGCGCGCGGGGTCTTCCCCCTCGGCCTCGACGGGGCGGGGGCCGGTTCCGGTGGTGGCGTGGGCGAGGAGCGGCACGAGGGCGAGGACGAGGCCCGGGACGCACACGAGGCCGAACAGCACGCCCGCGAGCACCGGGCCCATCGCGTCCCGGAGGAACTCCGCGATCGTGCCCGCGATGCGCCCGCCTCCCGCGGCGGCCGGGTGGGCGAGCGCGCCCGCGAGCCCCCCGATCCCGAAGGCGACCACGAGGGCTCCGAGGACCGAGACCACCCGGCCCGGGCCCTTGCCTCGGAGCCAGGTCAGCACGGCGTAGGGGATCGCGAGGGCGATCAGCGCGACGCCGCCCCACCCGAGGACGGTGCCGGGGGCCTCCAGCACGCGCCACGCGGGCGCCGCGCGCGGGCGGTCGAAGCCGCGCACGCCGAAGACGACGTTGACGAGGAGCAGAGCGACGGCGCCGACGACGAGCGCCAGCCAGAGGACGTCCCGAGAGCCCAAGCGGCGCGACATGGTCGCAGGGATCCTACCCGTGGGGCCCCCCTCCCCCGAGGGCCCATTCCGTAGGATGGATCGGTCGGGATCGGCCGGGCCTCGAGCGACGCGCGCACCGGTTGCCGGGTCGGCGGACATCCCCTCGTGCCATGCACGACGCCCCGCCTCCCTCCCGCCCGATCGAAGCCCTGCTCGAGGACCGCGACTGGGTCCGGGTCATGGCCCGCCGCCTCGTCCGCGACCCCGGGCGCGCCGAGGACCTCGAGCAGCAGGCCTGGCTCGCCGCGCTCCGGCGGCCGCTCGCCGACGGGCGCAGTCCCCGGGGTTGGTTCGCGACCGTCCTGCGGCGCGCGGCCGGACGCGGGCGCCGCGACGACTGGCGCCGCGACCGGCGCGAGCGCGCCGCCGCCCGCCCCGAGTCCGGGCCGTCCACGGTCGACGTCGTGGCGCAGGCCGAGTGGCACGCGCGCGTGGTCCGCGCCGTCCTCGAGCTGCCCGAGCCCTACCGCACGACGGTCCTGTTGCGCTACCTCGAGGACCTGCCGCCGCGCGAGGTCGCGCGGCGCATGGACGCTCCCGTCGAGACCGTCCGCTCGCGGGCCCAGCGCGCGATCGTCCTGCTGCGCGAGCGCTTCGACGCGGAGCGCGGCGGTCGCGGCGGGTGGGCGCCCGCGGTGGCGGCGCTGGCCGCGAACGCGCCGTCGCCCGGGCCGGCCGAGGACGCATCGTGGGACGGGCCCCACGCGGACGCGCCGCGCGGCACGCCGGCCCCTGCCGTTCCGACCGGCGCGCGCTCCACGATGCGGCTCGCGCCGCTGGTCGCGGCCCTCGCGCTCGTGGCCGTGGGCGTGGTCGCGTGGATCCGTGGGGCCTTCACGGACGAGGCGGCCCCGCCGATCGTCTCGGCGCGCGGCGCCGGCGATCCCGGCGCGGCTTCCGACGGCGGGGTGCTCGCCGCGCGCCCTGCCGCGGCGCTCCCGGTCCCGGCCGCGCCGCCCGCCGGACCCGTGCGCGTGGCCGGCCGCGTCGTCCGCGACGACGACGGGCAGCCGGCGGCGGGCGTTCGGGTGATCGCGGTGCCGCTCGACGCCGCCGTGAAGGCCCTCTCCTGGGTCGAGGCCGTCACGGACGCCGACGGGCGTTACGCCGTCCCCGAGACCGCGTTCGGCAGGGGCGCCGCGGCGCACGACGTCATGGTGATCGCCATGGCCGAGGACCACGGGACCGCGGGGCTCGGGGGCATCGAGCCGTTCGGATGGAACCCGTTCGCCTCCGGCGGCACGGCCGCGAACCTCGACCTGCGCCTCGTGCGCGCGACGCGGTTCCACGGGCGCGTCGTCGGCCCCGACGGCAAGCCCGCGGAGGGCGCCGTCGTCGAGGCGTGGTGGCGGTTCCCGGCGTCCGGCGCCGCCCTCCCCTTCGCGCGCCCCCTCTCGACGACGACCGCGGACGCGGAAGGTCGGTTCTCGTTCTCCGGCTGGGCGTCGCAACTCGGCGACGTCGTCGCGCGACAGCCGGGCTCGTTCGCGAGCCGCATCCGCGACATGTCGGCCGGCAGCCTCGAGGGCGGCGGGTACGAGGTGTACGAGGCGCACGCGATCCCCGCGTCGCGCGCCCTCGCGATCGAGGTGGTCGGGCCCGACGGGCAGCCCTGCCCCGGGGCCGAGCTGTGCGTCCGCGAACGCGGGCTCCACTCCCACCTCGCCTGGGAGCGACCGTTCGAGACGTGGCTCGTCTCCGGCCCCGACGGCCGCGCGGCCGTCGCGTCGGCGCCGGACGTCCCGATCGTCGTAGAGGCGCGGCCGCCCGACGCCTTCGGCGACCCGTACCAGACCGTGTTCGGGGACGCCGAGCCCGGTGCGACGCACGTCCGCATCGAGTTGCGCACCGCCGACGACCCCGGCGCCGGCGCACGTGCGAATCCTCCGCCCGCGTTCGCGCGCGTGCTGGACCCGGACGGCGCGACCTTGCGCGACGTGCGGTTCGTGCGGTGGCTCGACGGCGAGCACGCCGCGTCGGGCGTGGGCCAGGGGACCTGGAGCCGGCTCGACGTCCGGCCGGACGAGCGGGCGGAGAAGCCCGAGGGCCTCTCCGGCTTCCTCGAGATCGCGGGCGCGCGTCGCGCGGCGGACGGCGAGCCGCTCGCCGCGACGTTCCGCGCGCTCTCGGACGCGCCCGACGTCGTCGTCCGGCTGGTCCCCGACGTCACGGTCGAGGGCGTGGTCGAGGGACCGCCCGGCGCGTCGCTCGTCGGGACGCTCGTGCGCGCCCGTCCCGTGCGCTGGGACGGGAAGGCCCCCCGCGAGGAGCACTGCGTCGCGTCGGCGCGCGTGGACGCGCGCGGCGCGTTCCGCCTGCGCGGGCTCGGCGACGAGCCCTACCGGCTGACCGTCGCCGCGCCGCCGGGCCTCGTCCTGTCGGGCGGCTCCGTGCTCGTGCCCGCGGCCGGCGGTCGCGTCGCGCTGCGCCTCGTGCCCGGGAAGTGACGCGCCGGGCCTAGTCCCAGGGCGACACGGCGGCGGACGCGTCCTTGCTCGAGCCCTTCGACGCGATGCCGTCCGCCTCGTCGGAGGGGCCGAGCTCGCCGCCCTCCTCCTCGGCCGCGGCCATGAGCGCCGAGGGCGCCTGGGGCTGGCCCTTCTTCGTGGCGAGCGCGGACTCCCACTCCTCGAGCGTGACGAGCAGCTCGCGGGCCTTGCTGCCCTTGTGCGGCCCGACGATGCGGTGGTCGCACATCATGTCGATCAGCCGCGAGGCGCGCGTGTAGCCGATGCCGAACTTCCTCTGGAGCATGCTCGCCGAGCCGAGCTTCGTCGCGAGCACGGCCCGCACCGCGTCGTCGTAGAGGTCGTCCTCCTCGTTCGGGTCGCCCTGCGCGGCCTCGTGCTCGCCGAGGATGTCCTGGTAGTCGACGCCGCCGGCCTTCGACTTCACGAAGTCGACGACCGCCTTCACCTCGGGGTCGGGGATGAACGTGCCCTGCGCGCGCTTCAGGACCGAGGCGCCGGGCGGGACGTAGAGCATGTCGCCCCGTCCGAGGAGCTTCTCCGCGCCGTTCTGGTCGAGGATCACGCGGCTGTCGATCTTGCTCGCCACCTTGAACGCGGCGCGCATCGGCATGTTCGACTTGATCAGGCCCGTGATGACGTCCACCGAGGGGCGCTGCGTCGCGAGGATCAGGTGGATGCCGACCGCGCGGCTCTTGGCGGCGAGGCGGATGATCGCCGTCTCGACGTCCTTGCCGTGCTGCATCATCAGGTCGGCGAGCTCGTCCACGACGATGACGATGTAGGGCATGAGCTCGGGCGCGTCGGCCTCGTCGAAGCCGTGCTCCTCGCGCAGCTTCGAGATCCGCTCGCCGCCGAGCCCGTTGTAGGTCGCGATGTTGCGGACCTTCGCCTTCAGGAACACGTCGTAGCGGTGCTCCATCTTCGCGACGGCCCACTCGAAGATCTGCGCCGCCTTCTTCATGTTCGTGACGACGGGCGTCAGGAGGTGGGGGATGTCCTCGAAGAAGGAGAGCTCGACCTGCTTGGGGTCGACGAGGATGAACTTCACCTCGTCGGGCGTGCGCGTCATCATCACGGACAGCAGCACGGAGTTGACGCAGACGCTCTTGCCCGAGCCCGTCGCCCCGGCGATCAGCATGTGCGGCATGCCCGCCAGGTCCTCGACGATGGGCTCGCCGAGCGCGTCGCGGCCGAGGAAGAGGGGCATCGCGCGGCGCGCCGCCTTCTCGCCGCCCTCCTCCATCAGGTCGAGCATGTGGACGGGGTCGCGGACCGTGTTGGGGACCTCGACGCCGATCGTGTTCTTGCCCGGGATGGGGGCCACCACGCGGACGTTCTCGGCCTTCAACGCCACCGCGAGGTCGCGGTCGAGCGAGGAGACGCTCGCGATGCGCGTGCCCGACTCGAGCTCGAGCTCGTAGAAGGTGATCACCGGCCCGCGGCGCTGCGCGACCACGCGCGACTCGATGCCGAACGACCGCAGCGTCGAGGCGAGGACCGCGGCGTTGCGCTCGATCTCGCCCTTCACCTTCTCGTGCTCGGTGACCTCGCCGCGGGAGAGCAGCGACGTGGGGGGGAACTCCCAGTCGCCGCGGCGCTTGGGGGGCGCCGTGCGCTTCGGCTTCGCAGGCTTGTCCGCGCGCGGGACGCGGGGGCCGTCCGTCCCCGCGTCCTCTTCGTCCGCGGTCGCGCCGCGCATCGCCGTGTCGACGTCGCCGTCCGACGCGTGCGCGAGGTCCATCTCGTCCTCGTCGATCACGACCGCCGCGCCGTCGAGCACGTCGTCCGCGGCCCGGCCCTCCGTCGGGTGCAGGTCGTCCTCGTCGCCCTCGACCCCTCCGAGCACGTCCGCGTCCTCGTCGGCCTCGGCGACGGCCGAGGCGCCCTTCGTCGTCACGCGCCGGGCCCGCGCGCGGCCCGCCGCGGTCGCGCCGAAGAGGACGGCGATGCGCAGGTCGGTCGCGAGGATGATCGTCGCGACGAGCAGGCCCGCGACGAGCAGGCTCGCCGCGCGCCCGACGAAACGGAACAGGACCTCGCCCAGCGCGACCCCGAGGTAGCCGCCGGGGCCCGAGCGCCCGAGCCCGGGGACGGGCAGGACGCGCACGAGCAGGGCGGCGAGGATCGCGGTCAGGACGGCGAGCAGCGGGACCAGCATCGCCTTGCGAGCCCAGTTGGCGGGGGCGCGTCCGCGCAGGCAGGCGACGCCCCAGGCCACGGGGAAGACGGCGAGGACGTAGGCCCCCGCGCCGAGCGCGAGGGTCAGGGCCTCGGCGACGGCGCGCCCGACCGACCCCGTCACGTTGGCGAGGCCCCGCGTCGCGCCGTCGGGGGCCAGCGTGACGATCGCGCTCCCGAGCAGGAGCCCGAGGAGGGCGAGGAAGACCCCGGCCAATTCCAGAGCGACGGGCTCCGGCTCCTCGTGGGGGACGGACCGGGGCAGTTCGACGCTTCGTGTGGGCATGGTTCGGGCGCGGTTCCTCCCTGTGGGTCGGTCACGCCCGGGCGGACCTTTGGCCTTTCCCACCCGGGGAGGGGCCCGGACGCAAGGCTCCCGTTAGGGCGGCGTCGGAAATCCGCTTCCCGCGCCCTTCAGGCGCACCTGAGGGCGATCACCGTCCCGGGACGGGAGGCGCCTTCCACTTCTTCAGCTCCTCCCGCGTCCATGCCGAGTCCTTGTCGACGTGGCAGGTGTTGCAGGAGGGCTCCGGCCCGCCGCGCCGGTCCTCCTCGCCCGTCGGGATCGTCATCGCGTGGCTGTGGATCTTGAGGCTCATGATGTGGATGCCGTTGCTGAAGCGCTTGTCGCGCGGCATGTGGCACTCGACGCAGCGGGAGCCGGGCGACCCGGCGGCGTGGCGGGTGTGGCGAAGCACGGCCGCCGCGTCCGCGAACGCCCGCGAGGTGTCCTTCTCGTGGCAGCGGAGGCAGAGCGCGTTGTCCTCGATCGACAGCGTCAATTCGGCCCAGTGCGCGTTGCCGTGCGCGTCGTGGCAGTCGCGGCACTCGACGCCCGCCTTCCCCATCTTGCTCCCGCGCAGCACCGTCCCGGCGGTGCAGGGGCTCATGTGCGTGCCGTCGGGCCAGAACTGCGCGTCGGGCGGGACGATCGGACGGCGGATCGGGTCGCGCTCGTACCCCTTCGGGCGCGGCCACCACGTGATCGTGCTCTCGGTGAAGAAGTCGTGGCACTGGTCGCACTGCTGCATCCGGCGCTCGGGCGTGTCCTTGCCCGGGTCGTAGATCGTCGGCTCGCCCCCGCCGGCGAGGTAGGCGCGGTAGGCGGCGTCGCCCATCCGGCGCACCGCCTCCACGTGCCCGCGCCCGGGCCCGTGGCACGCCTCGCAGCCGACGGCGCCTTCCGCCCAGCGCTCGTCCTGCGGCGCCACGTTCCAGCGCGGCGGCGACGTCATGTCGATCGCCGGCTCGGGCCCGACCGGCCGGTCGCTCGTGAGGATCCCCGTCACGTGGCACGCGGCGCAGCTCGCGACGTAGGGGCGCCAACCGTCCCACTGGTACGAGTTCGTGACGCCGTTCCAGTACACGGGCAGCACCCAGTGCCCCCCGTCCGCCGCCCGCGTCACGTAGGGCTGATGCCGCCGGTTCCCGAACGCGTGGAGGACCTGGAAGGTGCCCGTCGTCTGCGGCGGCAGGCCCGCTCCGTACGTGTCTTCGGGGACCGTCGCCCGCGGGTTGGCGACGATGCGCATCTCCGTACGGCCGCCCGACCGCACGGGCTGGACGCGATAGGGGTACTTGGGGTCGTCGAAGACGACCTTCCCCGAGAAGTCGCCGATCAGGGTCCGCGGCTCGGTGTCGTAGAGCGTGCGGCTGTGGAAGGAGTCGCGCCACCCCGAGAACTCCTTCGCGTGGCACTCCCTGCAGGCCTCGCTCCCGAGGAAGTCGCCCCACGGGCGGCCGGGGCGCGTCGCGTGCGCGCTCGGGATGCGGTCGGGGTCGGGGCGGTAGAAGCTCTCCCACGTGCGCTGCGCGACGACGCCGGTCGAGGGCGGTCCCGAGGGCGTGTCGTCGCCCTGCGACAGGACCCAGGCCGCCGCGCCTCCCGCGAGGAGCAGGGCCACGCCAAGGCCGGCGGCGACGAGGGGGCGACGCGCCATCGGTCGGAGTCTACCCGTGAGGGGCGGCGCGGAGCGCGCGCCTCGCGGGAAGGACGGTCACTTCCGGGTCTTCGCGAGCCTCCGCGCGATCGCCTCGAGCACCTGCGCGGGCTCGGCCATCCGCCCCGGGCCCGTGTCGCCCTCGGCGAGCCAGCCCGTGCCCGGTTCCACGATCTCCACGCCGTCCTTCACGATGCGCTCGACGTTGGCCACGACACGCGGGTGGCGCCACATGCGCTGGTTCATCGCGGGGGCCACGAGGACGGGGCACGACGCGCCGAGGTAGGTGGTCGAGAGGATCTCGTCCGCGATCCCGTTCGCCATCTTGCCGATCGCGTCGGCTGTCGCGGGCGCCACGACGAGCAAGTCGGCTCCCTCCGTCATGGCGAGGTGGGCCGCCGGCCGGTCGCCGTCGCCCCACGTCTCGTCGGTGAAGACGGCGCGCTGGGTCAGCGCCGAGAACGACAGCGGGCGGACGAACCGGTCCGCCATCCGCGTCATGACCACGTCGACCGTGTGCCCCGCCTGGACGCACTTCGAGCACAGGTCGACGGCCTTGTAGGCCGCGATCGAGCCGGACACGCCGAGGACGAGGCGGGCCACGCCGGAGCCGCCCGCGCTACTCGGCGTCCTCGGGCACGAGCTCGATCTTGCCCGCGCGGACCTCGGCGATCGCGACGTCGATCGGGTTGTCCGACCGGATCTCGACCAGGCGGGGCGCGCCGGCCACGAGCTCGCGGATGCGCTTCTGGAGCAGCGCCGTCAGCCGGAAGCGGCCTCCGACCTTCTGGTCCAGCTCGTCGATGATGCGGATCTTCTCTTCCATGGTGTCTCCTAGGGTAGCTCCAGGCCGAGCACACCGGCGATCTCTCGCGCAGTGCGGTCGACCTCGACGTTGACGATGCGGTGCGAGAACAGGTCCGCCTGGGCCATCTCCGACTCCGCGGCGTCCAGGCGGGTCGAGAAGCTCTGCGGCGGGTCGCCGCCCCGCGACACGAGGCGGCGGAGCAGCTCGTCGAGGCTCGGCGGGAGGAGGAACACGAACACGGCGTCCGCGCCGCGCTCCCGGAGCGTCGCCGCGCCCTGGACGTCGATCACGAGGACGCAGTGGCGGCCGCTGTCCACGACCTTGCTCACATGCTCGCGCGGCGTGCCGTAGAGGTTCCCGTAGACCTCGGCGCGCTCGAGGAACCAGCCCTCGCCGTCGCGCTTCAGGAACTCCTCGCGGTCGAGGAAGACGTAGTCGCGTCCCTGGCGCTCGCCCTTGCGGGGCAGCCGCGTCGTCGCCGTGACGGCGCGGCCGAAGCGGGCGTCGTCGAGGAGCCGCTGTGCGACGGCGGTCTTGCCCACGCCGCTCGGGCCCGAGATCACGAGCAGCCGCCCCGGGGCGCGGGGGGTCTTCGGACGGCGGGCGCGGGGCGCGACCGCGCTCATTCGAAGTTCTGCACCTGCTCGCGCAGCCGCTCGACGTCGGCCTTCACGTCGAGGACGACGGCGGTCGTCGCGGGGTCGGGCGACTTGCTGCCGAGCGTGTTCGCCTCGCGGTGGAACTCCTGGATCAGGAAGTCGAGCTTGCGCCCGACGGCGCCGCCCGCCGCCAGCTGGTCCTCGGCGTGGGAGAGGTGCCCCTCGAGGCGCGCGAGCTCCTCCGACACGTCGCAGCGGTCCGCGAACGCGGCGACCTCGCGCGCGAGGAGCGCGGGGTCGGGCTCCACGCCCGTCCCCTCGAGCAGCGCCGCGATGCGCGCCGCCAGGCGGTCGCGGTAGAGGCGGGGGAGGTCGGGGGTCGTCGCGCGCAGGCGGACCACGGACGACGTGACGCGCGCGAGGATCGCGCGGCACTCCGTCGCGAGGTGACGCCCCTCCTTCGTGCGGGCGGCGACGAGCGCCTCGATCGCGCCGTCGAGCGCCTTCACCGCGGCCTTCTCGACGTTGGCCGGCAGTCCCTCGCCGCTCCCCTCGCCCAGCACGCCGGGCACCGCGAGCACGTCGCGCAGCGTCAGGCCGGTCTCGATGTCGCACGCCTTCTGGAGCGCGCGCAGGCGCTTCGCCGCGACCTTGGCGAGGTCGAGGTCGACGTGGAGCGCCGCCGCGGCGGCGGAGGCCGACCGCGTGAACCGCAGCGAGACGGTGACGTGGCCGCGCTCGACGTGCGCGCGGACGCGCTCCTCGATCGTCGGCTCGAGCGCGGCGAGCGCGCCCCCGACGTGGATCGAGACCTTCAGGAACCGGTGGTTGACGGAGCGGGCCTCCGCCTCCACGCGTCCCGCGGGGACGTCGACGATGGAGGTGCCCGCCCCCGTCATCGACCGGGGCGAGGCCGGCACGCGCGCGGCCACGTCCCGCTAACCGCCCATCGAGGGCGCGGGCTTCTCGGCCGGCGGCGCCGGCGGCGCCGGCGGCGTCGGCGGCGTCTCGCTACCCATCGCGGCGTCGTCGCCCATCGCGGGCGCGTCCATCGCCGCATCGCCGTCCATCGCGGGCGCGTCCATGGCGGCGTCGTCCATCGCGGGCGCGTCGTCCATGGCGGGCGGCGTCTCCGTCATGCCCGCGGGCGGCTCCTCGCCGTCGGGGGAGCCGGGCGCCTCGGGCGGAGGCGGCGTCGAGCCGGCGCCGGGAAGGGCCGCGCCGCGCGGGGGCGGCGGCTCGAGCGGGATGACGGATCCTCCCGTCGCCGACGCGATCCCCGCGTGGACGAGGGCGAGGCCCATGAAGATCGCGGCGAGGATCGCCGTGAAGCGGTTCACGGTCCCCGCCTTGACGCCGAAGGTCTCGGCGGCCGCGCCGCCGAAGGCGCCCGCGATGCCGCCGCCCTTGCCCTCCTGGATCAGGATCACGAGGAGCATGAGCAGGGAGCACAGGACGAACAGCGTCATGACCAGCCCCTGGACGAGGGGCCACCATTCGATGGCGAGGACGGGGGGGACGAAGTCGATCACGTGCGGCTCCCGGTGACCGTCGCGTCCCGCGCCGCGTCCACGAGGGACGCGAAGGCCAGGGCGTCGAGGCTCTGGCCGCCAACGAGCACCCCGTCCACGCCGGGTCGCGACAGGAAACCGGCGATATTGGCGGGCTGGACGCTGCCCCCGTAGAGGATTCGCGACCGTTGGCCCCCGCCGGCGTCGAGGCGCGCGCGGATCCAGCCGTGGACCTCGGCGGCGACCTCGGGCGTCGCGTGACGGCCCGTCCCGATCGCCCACACGGGTTCGTAGGCGATGTCCACCCCCCCGGCACCGCCGGGAAGACCCGCGAGCACGGCGTCAACCTGGCGCAGGACGACGGACCGGGCCTCCCCCCGGTCGCGCTCCTCGCCGGTCTCGCCCACGCAGGCGATCGGGCGCAGGCCGGCGCGCAGCGCGGACTCGACGGACCCCCGGACCCGGGGGTCGTCAAAGCCCAGTTCCCGCCGCACCTCCGAGTGGCCGCACAGGACATAACGACAGCCCGCCTCGAGGAGCATCGTCGCGGCGATCGAGGACGTGTGGGCCCCCCGGTCCTCCCAGTGGCAGCTCTGACCCCCGAGTGCGACGGGCCCCTTCGGCGCGCCGATGCGCTCCGCGACGTGCGGCAGGAGGACGAACGGCGGGCAGAGCACCACGTCGACCCCGGGGGCGCTGCGGGCGGCGGAGAGCGCCGCGTCGGCGAGCGTGCTCGCAAGGGCCCGGTCGCCGTTCATCTTCCAGTTGCCCGCGACCAGGAACCGGCGCGTGCGCGGGGCCGGCGGGCCCGCCGTGGGGCTCGTCATGCGGGGTGCCTCCACGGGCGAGTGTAGCGGCACGGAGGGGCACGCCGCGCGGACGCTACACTTGGTCGATGCTCATCGTCCTTCGACCCGGCTGTGCCGACGACGACCGCCGCCGCGTGGTCGATGCCGTCCGTGCGGCCGGCTGCGAGGCCCGCGAGGTCGCGGGCCGAACGCGGACCGTGATCGCCGCGGTGGGTGACACCGAGCGCCTGCGCGACGTGCCGCTCGAGGTCTTCCCCGGGGTCGCTTCCGTCGTCCGCGTCTCGAAGCCCTACACGCTCGCCGGGCGCGAGTTCCGCTCCGACCCCACGGTCGTCTCCGTGGGCGGCGTGCGGATCGGCGGCGGGCACCGCTTCGTCATCATCGGCGGACCGTGCGCCGTCGAGGGTCGCGCGCCGCTGCTCGAGACCGCGGTCGCGGTGAAGGCGGCCGGGGCCGACATGCTCCGGGGCGGCGCCTACAAGCCCCGCACGAGCCCCTACGCGTTCCGCGGCCTCGGGCTCGACGGCCTGCGGCTGCTCCGCGAGGTCAGCCTCGAGGTGGGCCTGCCGACGGTGAGCGAGGTGACCGACCCCCGCCACGTCGAAGCGTGCGTCAGCAACGTGGACATGCTCCAGATCGGGACGCGGAGCATGTCCAACTTCGACCTCCTGGTCGAGGTGGGGCGCTCCGGCCACCCGGTGCTGCTCAAGCGCGGGCGGGACGCCACGATCGAGGAGTGGATCCTCGCGGCGGAGTACGTCCTCGCGCAGGGCAACATGAACGTGGTCCTCTGCGAGCGCGGCGTGCGGGGCTTCGACCCGGCCACGCGCAACCTCCTCGACCTGGCGGCGGTGCCCGCGGTCCGCGCCCGCTCCCACCTGCCGATCCTCGTGGACCCGAGCCACGCGACGGGGCTTGCGGCCTACGTGCCGCCGCTCGCGCGGGCCGCCTGCGCCGCCGGCGCGGACGGCGTGATGGTCGAGGCCCACGTGCGGCCCGCGGAGGCGAAGTGCGACGCGGCGCAGGCCCTGACGCCCGAGGAGTTCACGGACCTCGTCGCCGACCTCCGCCTGCTCGAGAAGGTCCGCGGCTCCGTCGGCGCGGCGCCGCCTCGTTGACCTCGCGCGGGGGCCCGGCATGAACCCGCCGCCGGGGGCGCTGCGCTGGACCACGCTGCTCGCGACGGCCGTCGTCGTGCTGGGCGGCGCGAGCGGCTACTTCCTGTGGCACCGGATCGCGACCGACCAGGCCGCGTTGCCGGCCGCGGCATCGGGCCGGCCCGACGGCGCGCGCGGGCCCCGACGCCTCGACCCGCCGGCCGGGATGGACCCGTCCGAAGCGGAGCGACTGCGCGATCTGGTGACCACCTGCCTCGACGCCGAGTCGAGGGACGATCGGCTGACCGCGCGGACCGCCCTCGAGCGGGTGGGGGAGCCGGCGGTGCCGTTCCTCCTCGACGCCGCGGCGCGGTTGGCGACCGAGGGCGAGGGCTTCGCGGTCCAGGCGACGCTCCGCCGCCTGCACCGGCTGGACGTCCCCCTCTCGACCATCCGGCGGGGGCTGACGTCGCACGACCCCGCGCCGCCCTGGCGAGCGCAGGCCGACGCCGCCTGGGCGAAGTCCCGCGTGGAGCAGTGGTTTGCGTGGTGGGACGCCCGCCCGTAGGCGGAGGGCGGCTACGCCTCCCCGAGTCCGGCCTCGAGGTCCGCGAGGAGGTCGTCGGGGTTCTCGAGCCCGCAGCTCACGCGGATGCCGCCCGGGTCGATCCCCGCGCGCGCCTGAGCCTTCGCGTCCAGCGCCGCGTGCGTCATGGACGCCGGGTGCTCGATCAGCGTGCGGACCTGGCCGAGGGAGACGGCGAGCGTCAGCGTGTACGCGTGGCTCGCGACGTGGTCCACGAGGCGCTCCGCCGCGCGGCGGGCCCGGCCCCGCGCGCCCTTCAGCACGAAGTAGACCAGCGTCCCCGGCATGAACCGTCCCGACGGATCGCGCATCTGGCGCTCCGCGAGCGCGCGCCACGGGAACGAGTCGAGGCCCGGATAGCGCACGAAGGCGACCTTGGGGTGGCTCTCGAGGTACATGGCGACCTCGTGCGCCGTCTTCTGCTGGCGCTCGAGGCGCACGGCGAGCGTCGGAAGGCCGTAGACGAGGATCGGCCACGCGTTCTTCGAGGCGAGCACGCCCCCGAAGTCCTTGCGCACGAGGAAGAGGTCGCTCTCGTGCTCGGCGCCCGCGGCGACCATGCCGCCGAGGTCCGTCCCGAAGCCCGAGAGGTGCTTCGTCAGGCTCGCGACGACGAAGTCGGCGCCGTGGGCGAGGGGCCGCTGGCCGAGCGCGTGCGCGTCGTCGTGGACAACACGTTCGCGACGCCGCTCGGCCGCCTTGCGTCCCCGGTTCGCGCGCCGGACCTCGGCGGCGATCGCGTCCAGGTCGAGGACCTCGAGGGTCGGGTTGACCGGCGTCTCGAGGTAGACGACGCGGACGGCGCGTCCGAGCGCCTTCCGCAGCAGGGCCGGGTTCGCCAGGTCGACGAACCGGGTCGTCACGCCGAACCTCGGCATCCACCCGGTGAGCAGGCTGTGCGTGCACCCGTAGAGGGTCGGGTGGGCGACGATCTCGTCCCCGGCCTTCGTGCAGACGAGGAACGTCGCGGCGACGGCCGCCATGCCGCTGGCGAAGGTGACGGCGGTCCCCGCCCCCTCGGCGGCCGCGAGGTTCTCCTCCAGCATGCCCCGGACGGGCTCGTCGAGCCGGTCGTAGATGTAGATCGGCGGGTTCTTGTTCCCCTGGCTCGTCGGAGCGGCGAACTCCCGGAACCCCCGCGCGCCGCGGGCGGCGCTCGTCAGCCGGAAGGCGACGCTCGACGGCATGGGCGGGACGACGTGGTGCGAGAAGTCCCACTTCTTCGTCTGGTACCGGCCGTGGATCAGGCGGCTCTCGACGTGCGGGCGGCGGGACATGGGGACTCCGGGGAGGAGTTTCGCACCGGGGCCGCCTCCGAACCGCGCCGCGCTGCAGCGTTCCCGTTGCGGGCAACCCCTGAAAGCGCTTGGTCGTCACCCGGTACGGTCCTATCCTTCCCGCGCCCCGGCGCGACCGCGCCCGTTCGCGGTCCGTCTCCGATACTCACGGTCGCTCCGAACCCCTCCTTCTCACCCGATGACGCCCGAACGCGCCGCTCCCGACCCCTCGGCGCGGGTCCTTGCGGACCCGACGCCGAGG
>DATLLK010000170.1:0-6248 GCA_035537895.1 Planctomycetota bacterium | reverse complement strand
AGATCGCCACCGATCATGGCGGCCGTCTGCTGGCGAAGTGACGTGTCCCGGAAGAGCGTGGGTGAGAGGGCCGGCGTCGCGCGGGGTGGGACGGTCCCTACCCGGCGGGAGTCCGCGGACCGATCGCCGCCAGCTGACGATCGTGGAGGCGCGAGAACACCAGGAGCGACGCCGCCGCGCCCAGACCGCAGAGGAACATGTCCCACTGCGTGTCCCAGGGATCGCCTTGCGTGCCGAGGAAGGCCACGGCCGCCTCCCCGGAAGCGACGGCGGCCCACCACTCGATCATCTCGTAGACCGCCGAGATCGCGAGGCACATCGAGACCACGATGACCGACAGCCAGGCGCCGCGGCGCAGCGGCGACGTGCGCAGCAGGATCTCCCGCGCGACGATCGCCGGCGTGACGCCCTGCATCACGTGGCCGAGGCGATCGTAGGGGTTGCGGTCGAGGTGGAGCGCGTCGCGCACCCAGTCGCCCGCCGGCACGCGCGCGTACGTCCAGTGCCCGCCGACCACGAGGACGAGCGCGTGCAGCGCGATCAGGACGTAGGCGAGCGTCGTCAGGGGGAACCGGCGCCACGTCGCGGCGAGGACGGGCAGCGCGACGACGACCGGGGCGACTTCGAGCACCCAGGTCGTCCGGTCGTGGGGTCCGATGCCCGACGCGACGAGCGCGAGGAAGACGCCTCCGAGGAGGGCCCACGGAGGCCGCTTCGCGTCGTGTCGTCCGGGCATCCCGGCGAGGCCGTCAGGCCGGATGGCCGATCAGCTTCACCTTGACGAGCTTGCCCTTCACGCCACGCAGCATCGAGACGCGCAGCGAGGAGCACGTCTCCGGCGGACGGAAGTGCGCCGCGAAGCGCCCGTCGCGTCCACGCAGGGGCGTGGGGTGGATCTCCTTCGTGCCCGCGCCCCCCGTGAGGATGACGAGCGGCGGCCCGGAGTGCTTCGGCTCGAACTCGAGCATCAACTCGTCCACGACGTGCGACGCGAAGCGGGCCTCGAAGACCTCGGTGCCGTCGATCGACTTGTTCGCCTCGAACTCGACGATGTTCTTGCCCGTCATGGCCTCTCCCGCCAGCCGTGGGACCCGGCGCGCCCATGACGCGGGACACGCCGTAGGGGCGTAATTGTCCCACCGGGGCCTTCCGGAAGCGAGGGGAGAGGGAGCGCTCCCCACGGGCGCCCCCCGAACGGCTACGCCCCGGGCGGGGGCGCCATCAGCACCGTCCGGAAGTCGCGCAGCCACGGGAAGGCCCGAGGCAGGTCCAGCGTGCGGCGCAGGTACTCGACGCCGCCGCCCCCGGTCCCGGGGCGGGCCCCGATCATCCGCTCGACGAAGGTCACGTGCTCGTGGCGCCAGCGGGCGATCTCCTGGTCCCACTCGAAGCATGCGTCGAGGAAGGACACGAGTCCCGGGTACGCCTCGGGGCGTCGGTAGAGCCAGCAGAGGGCGACGTGCTCGGGCGGGGCGAGCAGGCGCCCGACCTCCTGCCAGCGGTTGCTCATCTGCGCCCCGAGGTTGCCCTGGGGGTGGAGGCGCTCCCGCTGGTAGTCGAGGTGCAGGGCGGCCACGTTCGTGGAGGCGACCTCGTCGACGCGCTCGCGGAACGACGCTTCGTCTTCCGCGCAGAGCTCGCGCGAGTCGAGGATCGCCGCGACGAGATCGCGCAGGGAGGGCGACCGCATCCGGCGGTCGATCCGCTGCAGTTCGTGCGCCGGCAGGTGGCGCGCGAGCGCCAGGTCGGCGTCGCCGCGCGGCGTCTTCGCCGAGGGCGCCTCGACCGACGACAGGCCGGCCAGGCGCTCGCCCGCCGGCGGCCGGGCCATCGACCCGCGCGCGCTGCCGCGCCCGACGAGGATCTCGATCTCGCGGAACTGCACGGAGCCGAACCCCGACGCGGGCACGAGGCGCCCCCGGAACTCGAGGAAGGCGTGGGGCGGCATCGTCGCGAGGATCTCGTACGCCCCGGTCGCATGGCGCAGGGTCTTCGCGGCCCGGTGCAGTCGCGCCTGCCACCGGGCGAGCCGTGCGTCGCCGACCCAGGCGACCCGCCAGGCGCGCGAGGGCGTGCGCGCATACCCCGGCAGCGGCATCTCGAGCAGCCAGCGCCGCTCGTCGGGGGACAGGCCGCGCTCGGCCCGCTCGAGCCGGGGGAAGAGCCGCAGGCTCGCCGAGGTGAGCGTGCGGTACTCGGCGGGCGGAGAGAGGTCGGCGCGGGAGAGGCCGGCGCCCTCGCGCTCCCCCACCTCGATCGCCTCGGCCATCACCTCGTCGAGGTCGAGGAGGATCTGCTTGAACCAGAGCTCGAACGCCTGGTGCGTGACGATGAAGAGGTGCTCGTCGTGGGGCCACGTCGCGGGCCACGCGTCGCCGGGGCGCCACGTCCGGCGGCCCCCCTCCGCGGCATCGACCTCCGGCCACGCCGGCCACTCGGCGGGCGCACGGCCCTTGGGCAGCTCGCGCGGGATGCGCTGGAGGCCGAGGACCCCGTCCACGTTGATGTAGTCGCTGTAGGAGAGCCAGTGGCCGTCCGTGCGCCGCCCCTCGGCGTCCAGTTCGGGCGGCTCGTCGCTGTCCTTGCGCTGGTCGGCCATGGCCTAGCGCGCCACGAGCCCGGTCAGATCCTTCACGCGTGCGACGGTCTCGCCCACCACGGCCCGCGCGCGACGCGCCCCGTCGGAGAGGACGTCCTCGACGAGGTCCTTCTGCGCGGCGAGCTCGGCCCTCTTGCGCTGCACCGGACCGAGCAGCTCGATCAGGTGCCCGTGCAGGCGCTTCTTGCAGTCGATGCAGCCGATGCCGGCCGTCCGGCACCCCTGCGCGGCCCACTCCTGCGTCTCCGGAGGCGAGACGAGCTCGTGGATCCCGTAGATGTTGCAGATCTCGGGCGTGCCAGGGTCCTGCCGGCGCTTGCGGGCCGGGTCCGTCACGGCGGGCTTCAGCTTCTCCCACATCTGGTCGGGCGTGTCGGTGAGGAGGAGCGCGTTCCCCTCGCTCTTGCCCATCTTCCCGGTGCCGTCGAGCCCGGGGACCCGGATCGGATCGCGCGCGACGGCCTGCGGCTCGGGGAAGAGCGGCGCGTCGGGCGGGCAGAAGGTCCGGTTGAACTTGCCCGCCAGCTCGCGGGCGAACTCGAGGTGCTGGTACTGGTCCTCGCCCACGGGGACGAGATCCGCACGGGGCCCGAGGATGTCGGCCGCCATCAGGACCGGGTAGGCGAGCAGGCCGGCGTTGATGTTCTCGGGGTGCTTCTCGGACTTGTCCTTGAAGGTCGTGGCGCGCTGGAGGAGGCCGAGCGGCATCAGGCAGCAGAGGACCCAGAAGAGCTCGCTCGTCTCGGGGACGCTCGACTGCGTGAAGACGACGCTCCGCTTGGGGTCGACGCCCGACGCGAGGATGTCGAGCACGATCTCCGGCACGTAGCGGCGCACGACCGTGGGATCGGGGTGGGTCGTCAGCGTGTGCAGGTCGGCCACCCCGAAGAAGCACTGGCGGTCGGACCGGGCGGACATCTCCCCCATGTGGCGGAGGGAGCCGAGGTAGTTGCCCAGGTGCCCGAGGCCCGTGGCGCGGACCAGCGCAAGCACGGTCTTCGCCTGGGTCGAAGGGGGCGCGGGCGAGACGTGGGGCATCGGCGAAGGTTCCGTGGCGGGCGCGGCAGTATAGCGGTCCGGAAAACGCTCCGGGGACCCGGGCGCGCGGCGGGATCATGGATTGACCCACTCGGCGGAGCCCCGGACGGCATGCGCATCCTCATCACCGGCGCGGGAGGACAGGTCGGAACCGACCTGATCCCGCTGCTGATCGCTCGCGGCCACACCGTTACGGGGTTCGACCTCGGCAAGCCGCCGGCCGGGCTGCCGAAGTCGGTCGCCTGGATTCAGGGCGACATCACCTACGCCGCCGAGGTGAGCGACGCCGTGAAGGCGTCGAAGGCAGACTCCATCTTCCATCTGGCCGCCGTGCTGTCCGCGACGGGCGAGCGCATCCCGTTCCGCGCCTGGCGCGTGAACATGGACGGCACCGTGCACGTGCTCGAGGCCGCGCGCCTCTTCGGCGCGCGCCAGGTCCTCTTCGCGAGCACGATCGCCGCGTTCGGGCCCGGGCTCCCCGACCCCGTGGGCAACGACGTCTCGATGCGGCCCACGACGATGTACGGCGTCACGAAGGTCGCGGGCGAGCTCCTCGGCGAGTACTACGCGAGCAAGTTCGGCCTCGACTTCCGCGGCGTGCGGTTCCCGGGGCTCATCAGCGCGGTCGAGCCGGGCGGCGGGACCTCGGACTACGTCAACTACATGTACTTCGACGGCGTGCGCAAGGGCGGCTACCAGGCGTTCTGCCGCCCCGACACGGTGATCCCCCTCATGTACATGCCCGACGCGCTGCACGCGCTCGTCGAGCTCGCCGAGGCGCCGCGCGAGCGCCTGCGCCACCGCATGTACAACATCGCGGCGATGAGCCCGACGGCGCAGGAGATCTCGGCCTGCGTCGCGAGGCGCGTCCCCGGCGCGCGGTTCACGTTCGTGCCCGACCCCGCGCGGCAGGCGATCCTCGACTCGTGGCCGCGCCGCCTCGACGACGCGGAGGCGCGCAAGGACTGGGGCTGGAAGCCGCGCTTCGACCTCGAGACGATGAGCGACGACCTGCTCGAGAAGGTCCGCGCCCTCGAGCCGCACGCCGTCAAGGCGTAAGAGCCTATCCCGGTAGAGCCCGTAGCGAGCCCGGCGAGACCGAAGCGAGGCGGGCAAGCGCAGCGCGAGGCGCACGGTGGCGGGTTGCAAGCCCGTTGAGGGCGCCTCGCGCGAGCAGGCCCGCCGCAGCGAGAGGATCGCCGGGCGCAGTAGGGCGCCTACTGGGACAGGTTCGAAGGTAGGGTCGGGGCGTGCGCGGCCCGCTCACGCCTCGAGCAGCAGCTTCGCCGACATCGCCGCGAGCAGGACGGCGAAGAGGCGCTTCACCCACGGGATGGGGAGCTGCTGGAGGAGCATGTCCCCGAGGATCGCGCCGACGATCCCCCCCGCGCCGGCGATCAGGGCGACCTGCCAGTCGACCTGGCCCGCGGGCATCTTCTTGAGCACGCCGGCCAGCGCCGTGGGGAGGATGTAGGCGAGCGACGTGCCCACCGCGAGCCTCGCGTCGAAGCCCTTGAGCCAGAGGAGCGCCGGCACGACGATCACGCCGCCCCCGATGCCGCACAGCGCGCTCACAACCCCCGCGATGAGACCGATCGCCACGAGCTCGAGGATCGCCATGGGCACCTCCGCCCGGCGTTGTACCGCGGCGGCCGACGGGGGCGCGCGGTGAACGGGCCCTTCGTCGTGCTCTCGGGGGCGTGCGGCACCGAACTCGAGCGCCGGGGCGCGCCGACGCCCCTGCCCCTGTGGAGCGCCGCCGCCCTTCTGGAAGCCCCCGACCTCGTGCGGGAGGTGCACCGCGACTACGTCCGCGCGGGGGCCGACGTGGTGACGGCGAACACCTTCCGCACGATCCGGCGCACGCTCGCGCGGGCCGGGCTCGCGACGACGCCGCGCGACCTCGTCGCGACGGCGGTGCGCCTCGCGCGCGAGGGCATCCGCGACGCCGGGACCGATCGCCCGGTGCGCGTGGCGGGGAGCGTGGCGCCGCTCGAGGACTGCTTCCGCCCCGACCTCGTCCCCGGCGAGGGGGATCTCGCCCGGGAGCACCGCGAGCGCGCGGACGACCTCGTCGCGTCCGGCGCCGACCTCGCCCTCGTCGAGACGATGAACACCGTGCGCGAGGCCGTCGCGGCGCTTCGCGCCTGCGCCGCGGCGGGCCTCCCCGCGGCCGTGAGCTTCACGTGCGGCGAGGGTCCACGCCTGCCGTCCGGCGAGGCGCTCGCGGAGGCGGTCCGCGCGGTGCGCCCCCTCGGCCCCCTCTCGATCGGCGTGAACTGCTGCACGACCGCCGTCGCGACGGCCGGCGTCGAGGTCGTGCGGCGGGAGGCGCCCGACGTGCCCGCGATGGCCTACGCGAACGGGGTGGGCGTGCCCGACGACGCCGCGGGCTGGCGCTTCGTCGCGGGGCACGGCGCCTCGCGCGAGGCCTACCGGGACGCGGTGCGCCGATGGATCGCATTGGGCGCCCGCTGGATCGGGGGCTGCTGCGGGACGACGCCGGACTACGTCGCCGACGTCCGTGGGCTCGTGGACCGTGCCGCGGCGACCCGCCCCCGGTGACTCCGGCCGGGGCGCAGAATTCACCGCGGCGGGCCGCGGCGTAGGC
>DATLLK010000169.1:0-3676 GCA_035537895.1 Planctomycetota bacterium | reverse complement strand
AGCGGGTTGAAGTCGTGGGTCACGTCCGCGGGACGCGCCGACAGCTACGTGTCGAGCGCGCAGGTGGCGGGGGCGAAGACCCCCCTCGAGTCCGTCCTCTACCTCCTGCGACGCGGATCCGCCGGAATGCGCGTGGCGGGCCCCTGGCAGGGCCTCGGGCTCCGGGGGAACGACAGCGCGCCCGTGGCGCTCGAGGGCGTCCGAGTGCCTCGCGGGGACCTCCTGACGGAGCCCGGCCGGGGCGCGGAGGCGATGCTCCAGGTCGTGCTGCCCTGGTTCGTCGTCGGGACCTCCGCCATGGCGAACGGCCTCTGCCGCGCCGCCGTGACCGCGACGACCGGCCACCTCACGGAGACCGGGTTCGAGCACACGGGGCAGCGCCTTCGCGACCTGCCCGGCCTGCGCGCACGCCTCGCGCAGATGAGCGTGCGCACGGAAGCGTCCCGCAGCCTGCTCGGCCGCACGCTCGGCGCGATGGGGTCGGGCGCCGCCGACGCGCCCCTCCTCGTGCTCCACGCGCGCCTCGCCGCGATGGAGGCCGCCCTCGAGGTGACCGACCTCGCGATGAAGGCCTGCGGCGGAGCCGCGTTCAGCCTGCACCTGCCGATCGAGCGCGTCTTTCGCGACGCGCGCGCGGGCTGGGTGATGGCACCGACCACGGACCACCTCCACGACTTCGTGGGCCGGGCCCTCACGGGCCTCCCGCTGTTCGAGTGATCCCATGACCGCACCGACGATCGTCCTCGGCGCCGTCGCCTACGACCCCAAGGTCGTCACGATCTGGGAGGGCATCCGGGAGCACTTCCACGGACAGGGCGTCCCGCTCGACTTCGCGCTGTACTCGAACTACGAGCGGCAGGTCGCGGCCCTGCTCGCGGGTCACGTGGACGTCGCGTGGAACACGCCGCTCGCCCACGTCCGCGTGCGCCGCGGGACGGGCGGCACGTCGCGCTCCCTCGGCATGCGCGACAGCGACCGCGACTTCTGCAGCAAGGTGGTCGTCCGCCGTGACGCGGGGGTGCGCAACCTCCCGGACCTTGCGGGCCGCACCCTCGCCGTCGGGAGCCGGGACTCGACGCAGGCTCGGATTCTCCCGCTCCACTTCCTGCGCGAAGTCGGCGTGAACCTGGCCCGCGTGAAGGTCCTGCCCTTCGACACCGACCTCGGGAAGCACGGCGACACGGGCACGTCCGAGCTCGACGTCCTCGCGGCGCTGCGCGACGGGCGCGCGCACGCGGGCACGGTGGGGGACCTCGTCTGGGTCACGGAGCAGGCGGCGGGGCGCGTCGATCCCGCCCAGCTCCAGGTCCTGTGGACCACGCCGCCGTTCGACCACAGCATGTTCGATGCGCTGTCCACCTTCCCCGAGGACCGGGCGGCGGCCTTTCGGCGCGTGCTCGACGGAATGTCGTGGGACGACCCCGCGCACCGGCGTCTCCTCGAGCTCGAGGGCCTGCGCCGCTGGATGCCCCCGCGGGAGGAGGGTTATCGGTCGCTCGTCGCCGCCCTGGACCAGGGCAACCTCTGGTGACCGAGCCTTCCGGCCAGAATCGCGCGTTCTCGGGCGTCGCCGGGGCGGGAGCGGGCGCCATCGACGGGGGCTATCTCGCGTTATCGGACGGGCTCCTCGCCCTCGTCCGCCCCGCGCTCGACCTCCTCGAGCCCGGTGGCGTGCTCGCCGTGCTCTCGACGTCGCCCGCCGCGCGGGAGGACCTTCCGTCGTGGTGTCGGGCCGAGCGCCACGGCTACCTCGGCCGCGAGTCGCTCCCGGACGGACGCGAGGTTCACCGGATCGAACGGGGACGCCTGGGCGTTCCGCGCGGCGCCCGGGAGGAGGGCCTTCGGCTGCCCGTGCGCGACGGGCGCGTGACGGCCTCGGACGTGCTGGCGGCCGTCCCGTTCCCCGAGCGGGCCGACAACGGGTCGGGCTTCGCGCCGCGAGGGGCGCGCGTCGAGCCCGGCGGTCCCGCCTACCCGTTCACGATCCTCGACCGCGAGCGCGCGGCGCCGCCCGAGGTGGCGCGGCTCTACGACCAGGCCGTCGCCGCGACGTGGGACGCGACGCGGGACGTGCCGTGGGCGAAGGTGGGCGACCTCGAGGCGCCGCTCGAGCGCGCCGTGGGCCAGGTGATGACGTTCCTCGCGGAGAACGAGCTCTCCGCGCTGTACGTGCCCGCGAAGTTCCTCCCTCGCATCCACCCCGCGTACGCCGAGACCGCGATGTTCCTCGCGACGCAGATGGCGGACGAGGCGCGCCACATGGACGTGTTCCTGAAGCGCGCCCGCGCGGGCGGCGGCGGGCTCGGCGTGTCCAGCGCGACGACCTCCCGTACGCTGCACTCCCAGCTGCAGGTCGAGGACTTCCTCGAGGCCGAGTTCCTGCTCTCCGTGCTGGGCGAAGGGACCTTCCTCGACCTGCTGCGCTTCGTGGAGGACCACGCGCCCGACGAGGCGACCGCGGTGCTCGTGTCGAAGGCGCGGGCCGACGAGACGCGCCACGTCCACTTCGGGCTCGCGCACGTGCGGCACGCGCTCGCGAGCGACCCCGCGGTCTACGGGCGGCTCGAGGCCGCCGTCCGCCGGCGCGCGGCGACGCTCAGCGACGCGGGCGGCGTCCCGCACCCGATCCAGGACGCGCTGACCGTGCTGGCCGCCGGGGGCACGGAGCCGAAGCGGATCGCCCGGGGGCACGATGCCTTCCGCGAGCTGCTCCACGCGATGGGGGAGAACCGCGTGAAGCGGCTCGTTCACGCGGGGCTCTCGCCCGCGCAGGCAAAGACCCTCTCCGACCTCCACACGCCCAACTTCATGTGACAGAAGCGCTGCAGCCCCGCGTTGGCGCCCTCTCCCGGGCGCGCTAGGCTCGCCCGCGAGCGCGGCCGGTCTCCGCGCGCGAGGAGCACGCATGCGCAAGGTTGCAGTCATCGGCGGGGGCAACGTCGGCGCCACGGCCGCCTGGCAGATCGCCTCGAGGGACCTGGCGGACGTCGCCCTCTACGACATCCTGCCCGGCGTGCCCGCGGGCAAGGCCCTCGACATGACGCAGGCGGGGCCGGTCTTCCACTTCGACGCCCGCATCGAGGGCAGCGACAAGATCGAGGTGATCCGCGGCGCCGAGGTCGTCGTCGTCACGGCGGGCTTCCCGAGGAAGCCCGGCATGGACCGAATGGAGCTCTTGAAGAAGAACGTCGAGATCGCGAAGTCCGCCGGCCAGGCGATCGGCAAGCACGCACCCGACGCCGTGGTGGTCGTGATCACGAACCCCCTCGACGTGATGACGTGGGTCGTGCGCGAGTCGAGCGGGCTGCCGGCGGCGCGCGTCATGGGCATGGCCGGCGTGCTCGACTGCGCCCGCTTCGCGACGTTCGTGGGCCTGGAGCTCAAGTGCTCGCCGAAGGACGTCCGTCCGATGATCCTCGGCGGCCACGGCGACACGATGGTGCCGCTCGCGCGCTTCAGCACGGTGAACGGCGTTCCGCTCTCCGAGCTGCTGCCCGCGGACGCGATCCAGCGACTCGCCGACCGCGCCCGCAACGGCGGCGCCGAGATCGTGAAGCTGCTCGGCACGGGGAGCGCCTACTACGCGCCGGCCGCCAGCGCGACGGTGATGGTCGAGGCGATCCTCGGCGACACGGGGCGCATCGTCCCCGCGAGTGCGCATCTGTCCGGGCAGTAC
>DATLLK010000168.1:0-3420 GCA_035537895.1 Planctomycetota bacterium | reverse complement strand
TCATAGCGCCACCTCGTGGACAGTCGCCGCGGACGCGTCCCCCCCGCATGACACGCTCTACGGCGGACCCATGAGGAATGCGTGCTAGAAGGCGCGTGGGCCACGGCGCGTTGCGCCGCGCGCCCCCGAGGGGAGAGCCGGGATGACGACCGCGGAGATCCGGACCCTGTTCGAGAGCCTCGGGTGCGCCCTGCCCTCGGACGCGCCCCCCGTCCGAGTGCTCGGGATCGACCTCGGCACGACGAACTCCGTCGCGGCGGAACTGTCCTTCCCTCCCGCCGACGGGAACGCGGCGGGGGCCCGCGCCGTCGAGGTCGAGCAGGCCACGCCCGAGGGGACGTACACGCACGTCCTGATGCCGAGCATGGTCGCCCTCCACGGCGGGACGACCTGGGTCGGCGAGGGGGCGAAGTCGCTTCGGTCGCGCGCCTCGTCGCTCGGGCTGCACCCGAACCAGAACCTGTTCTACGAGTGCAAGAACGACATGGGCCTGCGCAAGACGTACCCCCTCGCGGCCGAGGGGTTCCGCAGCGCGGCGGAGATCGGGGGGCACGTCCTCTCGGCGCTGCGCTCGGCCGCGCCCGACGACCTCCCGCCCTGCGACCGCGTCGTCGTCACGGTCCCCGCGTCGTTCACGGTGCCCCAGCGCAACGACACGCTCAAGGCCGCGGGGCTCGCGGGCCTCGAGCTGACGGAGGGCGACCTCCTCGACGAGCCGCTCGCGGCGTTCCTCGACTACCTCGCGACCCACCGCGAGGCGCTCGCGGCGCGGCTCGTGGCGCCGCGCACGCTCCTCGTCTTCGACTTCGGCGGCGGGACGTGCGACGTGGCCGTCTTCCGCCTGCTCCCGGCGACGGCCGGCACCGGGCTCCGCATCGAGACGCTGGCGGTCAGCCGCTACCACCGGCTGGGCGGCGGCGACGTCGACGCCGCCGTCTTCTACGACGTGCTCCTGCCCCAGCTCGAGGCGCAGAACGGCATCGGGCCGCGCGACCTCGCCTTCGAGGACAAGAAGCGCGTGCTCGAACCGGCGTTCCTCGGGATCGCCGAGGCCCTGAAGATCGGTCTGTGCGTCGAGATCCGCCGGCTCCAGTCCTTCGGGAAGTACGACGGCGCCGACAAGGCGGCCATCCGCAAGACGCAGCCGGGCGCCCACACCGTCACGCTGGGCGGGAAGACGCTGCGCTTGGCGCAGCCCTCGCTCTCGGCGGAGCAGTTCGAGCGGCTCCTCGTGCCGTTCCTCTCCCTGGATGCCGTCGGGGCCCTGGAGACGGAGTACCGCACGACCTCCTCGGTCTTCGGGCCGCTGCAGGACGCGATCGACCGCGCCGGGATCGCGCCCGACGACGTGGATCTCTGCCTGCTGGTCGGCGGCAGCAGCCTGATCCCGCAGATCCCCGCCGCGATCGGGAAGCACCTCGCACGGGCCGAGATCCTGACGTACGAGGAGCGCGACGACGTGAAGGCCTGCGTCGCGCGGGGCGCGGCCTACCACGCGCTCGCGCTCGCGACGCTCGGCCGTCCGCTCGTCCAGCCCGTCGTCGGCGACGACGTCCTCGTGCGCCACCAGGGCGGCACGATCCCCCTGCTCAAGCGCGGGACGCCGCTTCCCTGGCCGCAAGGCACCAAGTACGCCGTGCTCGACGGGATCGCATTCCCCGACGACGTCGGCGAGGGGACCGCGCGCGTGCGGCTCGAGGCGAGCGACGAGGGCGGCGCCCGCGTGCTCTTCTCGCAGACGGCCGAGATCCGCGGGCCGGTCGCGCGCGGCGAGCCGATGCGCGTCGAGTTCCGCATGGACTCGAACCAGATCCTGCGCCTGCGCGTCGGGCGGCCCTCGGGCGGCGAGGTCTGGACCGCGACGATCGAGAACCCGCTGATGAACGTCGTGACCCCGCACGGCCCGCGGATGCGGATCGAGGAGATGGAGGAGGCGCTCCGCACGCGTCAGGTCGCCTCCCCCGCCGTGCCCGAGCACTTGAAGAGCATCGCGGTCCTCTACGCGGAGATCGGGCAGCGGGAGAAGGCCGTCGCCTACCTGCGCCGCTCGATCCGCATGGCCAACGTGCCGCCGGCGGACGCGCTCAACTCGCTCGCCCGGCTCTACGGCGAGATGGGCGACGCGGAGCGCGAACAGCAGACGTTCGAGGAGGCGCTGCGCGTGAGCCCGTGGATGGGCACGCGGTTCAACTACGCGCTGGCCCTGCGGCGGCGCGGGCTCCTGAAGGAGGCGCTCGAGGTGCTCGAACCGGCGCTGCGCGAGAACGAGGAGCCGCCCTACTTCGTCCTCGCGGGCATCGTCCAGCGCGTGCTCAACGGGAAGGAGGCGGCGGAACCGGTCCTGCGCAACGCCATGCTGCGCTTCGAGCCGCCGCCCCTGATCGACGACTGGCAGCTCACCTGGCTCACGCATGCCTGCGAGCTCCTCGCAGAGGAGCGGCGGCTCGCCGAGTGCCGGGAGGAACAGCAGCGTCGCGCCCGGCGCCGGGATCGCCCCCTCACGGCACCCGATGCGGCCGCGCTCCCGATCGCCCGTGCGTCGGGAGGAGGCGGTTCGTGAGCGGGTGGCTCGTCCCCCGCTCCGATCTGACGCCCGAGCAGCTGCGGGCGATCGAGCTCCCCCCGACCGAGCACCGGGTCGTGATCGGCGGGCCGGGCTCGGGCAAGACACAGCTGCTGCTCCACCGGGCCCGCCACCTCCTCGACCGGCTCGGCACGAGTCCCTCGCGCTACCGCCTCCTCGTCTTCACCAACGTGCTCAAGGCCTACATCGCGAGCGGGCTCGACCTCCTCGACATCCCCCACGCGCAGGTCGCGACGTTCGACAGCTGGTGCATGCGCCTCCACGGGACCTTGAAGATCGGGCGCCGGCCGTGGAACGAGGAGGCGGAGCAGCCCGACTTCAAGGCGATCCGGGAGGAGGTCGCGCACGCCGTGCGGTCGCACCCGCCCGACCCCAAGCCCTTCGACTTCGTGCTCGTCGACGAGGGGCAGGACCTCGACCCGACCTGCTTCGACATCCTGCGCGCCGTCGCCGGGCACGTGACGGTCTGCATGGACCGCAAGCAGCAGATCTACGAGGCGGGCTCCGACGAACGGCAGGTGCTCGCGACGCTGGGCGCGCGACGGGCGAGCGTGGCGCTCCTCGAGACGTTCCGGTGCTGCCCCCACGTGGTGACGCTCGCGGCCTCGCTGCTCGACGACGAGGCCGATCGCGAGGCGTACCGCCGCCAGAACCGCATCGAGCAGACGGAGCGCCTGACGCCGCTCCTCCGGATCTGCGACGACCCCGAACAGGAGGCCCGCGAGACGATCGAGGTGGTGCGGAGCCGGATCGCGCGGGGCGAGCGCGTGGGCGTGCTGCTCCCCCGCAAGCAGCAGGCGCTGTCCTTCGCGAAGGCGCTGCGCGGGGCGGGGATC
>DATLLK010000167.1:0-7748 GCA_035537895.1 Planctomycetota bacterium | reverse complement strand
CCGGTCGTCGCGCAGGGCGCGCACGAGGAGCATCGCCTCGGGATCGACCTCGACCTGCCGCGCGAGCCGGCGGCCCTCCTCCGGCGGCAGCGTCCCCTCGACGTAGGCCGCGACGAGGTTGGGGTCGGGCGCCTGCGCGTCGAGGCGCAGGACGCGCGGCAGGAGGCTGTCCTGGAACTCGTGATCATCCATCGATCGTGCTCCGCAACGACGCGGGAGGATCCAGGTCCGTCCGCGCGCGCGCGAGGAGGCGCTCGACGGCGGCGCGGGCGTCCGTCCATGCCTCGCCCGACCCTCCGTAGGACGGGGTGTCGCCCAGGCGCGCCTCGACCGCCGCGCGCAGACGGCGCGCGGCGGACTGGAGGAGGCGCGTGACGCGAGGCGTGCCCACGCGCATCGCCTGCGCGATCGCCGTCTGCGGCAGCTCGTGGCGGTACCGGAGCACGACGGCCTCGAGTTCCTTCGGCGTCAGGCGCGGCCACGCCTCCTCGAGCGCGTCGCCGAGCGCGCGGGCCGTCTCCGCGTCCGCGATGCGCTGGGCCGGGTCGTCCGTGCCGGGGACCGTGTCGGGCTCGGGGCCCGGCGGCGGCGCCGCCGCCCGGGCCTTCCACCGGTCGCACAGGCGACGCCAGACGACCGTCGCGACCCACGCGTGCAGCGGTCCCCGCCCGTCGTATGTGCCGATCGCGGTCGAGGCGCCCCCGCTCGGGGGCGGGGCCGCCAGCGTGCCCCAGGCGTCGTCCATCACGGCGTCCGCATCCGGACGCGACGCGCCGCGACGGCGCAGGAACGCGAGCAGCGGGCGGCCCAGCTCGTGCTGGAGCCGTTCCCAGGAGCCCTCGACTCCGAGATCGCACGCGCGGGCGAGGTAGTAGTCGGCCGGCACGTGGGGGATCGGGGTTCCAACGCTGCGCGAGAGGAATCCCGCGAAGGACAGGTCGACGCCCGCGTGCGCCCGGCGGCCGACGGCGTAGGCCGCGCGCCACGACGCCTCCGCGTCCGACCGCGGCAGGAGGACGGGGCCCGTCACGGCACGCGGCGGGACGCTCGACGCCCGCCTCCGTCGCCCCGGGAGAGCGGCAAGTCCCTCGGCCCTCGCTCGCCCGCCATCCGCATCCGGGGTGGATCCTCCAACGCAAGTCCATGGGGAGAGACGTCGTGACGTCATCCCTCCATGAGCCTAGTCGTACGGCCCGGCATGAATTGTCATTCCACCGCGCCGCGCGCGGGAATGACCCTGAGCGAGCCGCGCTGCGCGGCGAGTCGAACGGGTCTCCTGCGCTGCGCGCCGAGCGAGTCCTCGAGCCGAGGCCCCTCTGCCTCCTCCGCTCCCGGGTTCGGTCCCGCCCCCGGGACCGAAGTCCGCCGGCAGCGCCGTCATACTGTGTGGACCGTGCCCCTGGTTCTCCGGGGCGACGGTTTCGCCGCGTCGCGGGCGCCGGGGGGGCGTGCGAGCGGCTCGGGGCTCCATGCGTGTCGTGCCGACCCTGCTCGCCGCGTGCCTTCTCGCGGGCCTGCTCCATGGGACGGTCGTCGCCGAGGACGCCTCCGATCCGAGCGTCGCGCTCCTCGCGGAGGCCCGCGTCTCGAAGCGGCGCGGGGAGCACGACGCGGCGATGGCGATCGCCGCGCGGGCCGTCGAGGCCGCCACGACGCTGACGTCCCGTCGCGACGCGTTGCGGTTCCTCCTGACGCTCGAGATCCAGCACTCGCGTCATCACGCCGCGCGCCGGAACATCCCGATGCTGCGCGATCTCGACGAGAAGCTCGGCAACCCGAACGGCATGGCGGCCTCCGACGTGCAGCTCGCCTCCGCCGACGCGTCCCTCGGGCGACTCGTGTCCGCGCTCGCGCGCATCGAGGACGCGGTGGCGTGGTTCGACGCCAACGGCGTCGCGTGGGAGCGCCGAGGGGCGCACCTGCACGCGGCGAAGATCCGTCTCGCGCTCGACGACACCGTGCGCGCGCGGGAGCACCTCGAGAAGGTCCGGGAGGCGGGCGCCGGGTTGAAGCTGAACGAGGCGACGCCGTGGCTGCTCGAGGGCCTGATCGCCCTGCGCGAGGGACGGACCGACGACGCGGTGCGCGCGTTTCGGGCCGTGTTCGACTGGCTGGACGGCGCCGCGCCCGCCATGCGCGTCAAGGCCCGGTTGAGCCTCGCGTCCGCGCTCGCCGCGGGAGGCGCCCGCGAGGAGGCGAAGGCCGAGCTCGAGCAGGCGCGCGCGGCCCTCGGGACCGATCCGCCGACCGAGCTGGCGCTCGAGGTCGAGACGACCGCGGCCTTCGTGCACCTCGAGGGCGGGGAGCTCGAGGCGGCCGTCGCCGCGGGGCTTCGCGCGCGAGCGTTCAGCGCGAAGCTCGGCCTGTGGACGCCCGAGACGCACGAGCGGACGCTCGCACGCGCCTACCTCGCGCTCGGGGATCCGGCGTCGGGGCTCGAAGCGTCCGAGCGTGTCGTCGCGGCGACGCTGCGCGACTCGGGCGCCCTGCCCGACATGGTGGGCGCCCGCTACCGCGCGAAGCGGGGCGAGGCGTTCGCGTTGGGCGTCGAGGCCGCCGTCCGCACGGGCGAGGTCGACCGCCTCTTCCGGATGGCGGAGCTGGCGCGCGCCGCCGCGCTGCGGGCCCGGCTGCGCGCCGAGGAGGTCGTCGACCGCAGCCTCTCGCCCGCGCTGCGCGACGAGCGGCTGCGTCTGGAGGAGGAGGAGGCCACGGCCGTCGGCGCCTATCGCGCCCTGCTCGCCGGCGGCGAGCCCGCCGCGGTCGCCCGGGCCTACGAAGGGGTGATCGCCGTCCGGGAGCGCGCGGACCGGCTGCGCGAGCGCATCCGCACGAAACAGTCGCTGCCCGGCCACCTCCTCGCGCCCGTCGTCGTCGGGCTCGCCGAGGCGCGCGCCGACCTCGCGCCCGACGAGGCGCTCGTCGTGTACGCGGCCGGCGCGGACCGCCTCCACGCCGTCGTCGCGACGGCGGCCGGCGCGCGCCACGTGGCGCTCGCGCCATTGGCGGAGGTCGAGACGCTCGTGGCCGGGGCCGTGATCGAGGACCGCTCGACCCCCGCGGAGCCCGCGGTCGCGGCCCTGCGCCGCGTGCTCGCGGAACCGCTCGGGCTCGCGCCGGCGGTGCGGCGCGTGCGGGTCGTTCCGGTCGACGCGGTGGGCAACGTCGCGTTCGCCGCGGTCTGGCCCGACCGCGAGATCGTCCGACTGCCGTCCGTGACCGTCGCCCGACTGCTCGACGCGCGACCGCGGTCGGGCGCGGAGCGCGTCCTCGCAGCGGCAGGCGCGCCGTGGGGACCCGACCGGCCGCTCGACGGCGCGCAGGCGGAGGTGCGCGCCGTGGGCGGCGACGTGCTCGAAGGGGAGACCGCCACCGAGAGCCGGCTGCGCGCGGCGGTCGAGGGCACGCCCTGGCGGGCGGTCCACCTCGCGTGCCACGCCCTGATCGATCCCGTCGTCCCGTCGCGGTCGGCGCTCGCCTTCCGCCCGTCCCCGGGCAGCGACGGACTGTGGACGCTGTCCGAGGTGCTGGGCGCCCACGTCCCCGCCGACCTCGTCGTGCTCTCCGCGTGCTCGACGGGCACGGGGCGGCGGTTCGGCCCGGAGGGCGACTTCGGCTTCGCCCAGGCGTTCTTCGTCGCCGGCGCCCGCCGGGTGATCGCGAGCCTCTGGGACGTGGACGACCGGGCCACGACCGAGCTGATGAAGCGCTTCTATGCGGAGTGGAAGCCGGGCGTCAGCGCGTCCGCCGCGCTCCAGCGCGCGCAGGCCGCCCTCCGCGCCGATGCGCGGTGGGCCCACCCCGCGTACTGGGCCGCGTGGCAGGTCTGGGGCGGCGCATAGCCCGATGTCGCGCGCCGCGCGCGCCGTCGTCACGACGGCGCGGGGGACGTGCGCGCCGCGCGCCACCATGCGACGAGCGCGTCCGCGAAGGGCGCGGCGATCGCGTCCGCCTTCGCGGGGTCGGCGTCCATCTCGGTGAACGGCGTGAACGCGCGCACGACGAGGTCGCGCCGCACCTCGAAGCACAGCGTGCGCCCGGGGTGGCGGCTCGCGTGGAGCCACGCCATCGTGCTCGGGTGGAGCGGGTAGGTGCCGTTCACGGTGGACGTGACGCCCGATCCCGCGAGCGCCGCGCGCGTCCGTTCGACGAGGTCTTCGTCGACGAGGAGGCGACCGCCCGGCTCCCGCGCGATCAGGTCCGCCTCCGGACGGAGACGGAACGTCTCGATGCGCTGGGGGCCCCAGGCCTCGCGCAGGCGCTCGACGATGCGCTCGTCGACCGCGACGTCCACCTCGCGCGGCGCGTACGTGTGGACGAAGAGCGCGGTGCCGCCGCTCCCGCACACCCGCGCGACCGCCCGGTCGACGACGGCGGCGTAGGCGGCGTGGCGCTCGAGGAGGAAGCGTCGGTCCTCCTCGCGGGTGATCCACGGCATCAGGCCCGGCGTCATCTCGCCCGGCGCGGACGCCCTCGCGCGCTGCGCCGCGTCGATCGTGCGGTTGCAGTCCACGAAGGTGCGGGGGATCAAACAACGGACGAGCAACGCGCGGCGGCCGGGATCCGCGGCGACGACGCGCGCGGCGATCCGGCGCGCGATCTCCGGCGCGCCGACGTCGGTGTTGACGAAGAAGAAGTCGCGCAGGTCGGGAGGCATCGTCCCGACGAGGCGCGACGCGGTCGCGTCGAAGTGCGCGGCGCGGGTGGCGCCGTGGGCGACCTCGAGGAGGAGATCGGGCGGGCGATCCGGCTTCGCCTCGGACCCGTCGATCGCCTCCACCTCGCACACGTCGGGGAGGGAGGCGATCGGGCCGCGTTCCATGGGGCGGAGCATGCCGCCCGGGGGCCCGTGAGTCCAAGCCCGCACGACTCGGCGGCCCATGGCCCCGCGTGAGCGCCCGTAACCCCTTGAGTCGAAGGCGCTTGCAACTCGCAGGTCGGGGCGTGGGAACGCGGGGCGCTCCCGGCGTTGCGGCTCACGAGGCGTTTCCGTGTTCCTCCCTTTGTCATGGCAACGACGCCCCTCTCCTCCGCCGCCCCGACCGGACGCGTCCGGGTCCTGCTCGCGACGCTCGCGGTCGTCCTCGGCGCCCTGGCCGTCGCCTTCGCGGCGAAGGCGCGCGTACCGACCGCCGAGGCGACCTCGATCGAGCTCGCGGACCTGCCGGCACGGCTCGCCGACACCGGCCTGTACGAAGACCTCGCGACGGGCCGCATCGCCGCGGGCGTCCGTCCGTTCACGCCGCAGTACCCGCTCTGGACGGACGGCGCGCGAAAGGAGCGGTGGATCTCCCTGCCGCCTGGTGCCTCGATCGACGCGACGGACCCCGACGCGTGGGTCTTCCCCGTCGGCACGAAGCTCTGGAAGGAGTTCGCCTTCGAGCGGCCGATCGAGACGCGCTACCTCGAGCGCCTCGCGGACGGGACCTGGCGATTCGCGACGTACCTCTGGTCCGCCGACGGGAGCGAAGCGTCGCTCGCGCCCGAGGCGGGCGTGCCCCGCGCGCACGAGAGCCGCCGCGGCGTTCCCTACGACGTGCCCGGCCGCAGCGCCTGCCTCGTCTGCCACGGGGGCCGCGCGACGCCGGTTCTCGGATTCTCGGCGCTGCAGTTGTCGCCGGACCGCGATCCGCTCGCGCCGCACGCGGAGGTCGCGACCGCCGACGACGAGAACCTCTCGACGCTTTCCCGCGACGGCCGGCTGCGCGGTCTACCCGCGGACCTCCTCGAGCGCGCGCCGCGGATCGAGGCGCCGACGGCGCGCGGCCGCGCGGCGCTCGGCTACCTGCACGCGAACTGCGGCACGTGCCATACGGACGGCTCGCGGATCGCTGGGCTGGACCTGCGGCTCGACGCGCGCCTGGCGACCGGGCGCGGAGTGCCCGAGGCGCTCTCGACGACGCTGAACCGCGAGAGCCGCTGGCGGCCGCCCGGCCAGCAGGGCGTGGCCTCGCTCCGCGTCGTCCCCGGCGACGCGAAGCACAGTGTGCTCTTCCGTCGCGCGGCGTCGCGCAATCCCCTGCTTCAGATGCCCCCGCTCGGCACGAACCTCGTCGACGCCGAGGGTGTCGCCCTCCTCGAGGCGTGGATCCGCGAGGACCTCGCGCCCACGACCGCGCCAGAGTCCCTTCCCCCGATCTCGTCCTCCCTGGAGACCGTCCGATGAACCGCTGGATCGCCCTTCCCCTCCTCCTCGTCTCCGCCGCCCTCGTCGTCGCCGTCGCGACCGCGGACGGCGCGCAGGGCCCCGTCGAGCGGGGCTCCTACATCGTCAACTCCTTCGGCTGCTTCGACTGCCACACTCCGCAGAAGCCGGGTCCCACCGGTCTCGTCCCGGACCGCGATCGTTTCATGTCGGGGCATCCCGAGACGCTCGCGCTGCCGCCGGCGCCGAAGCTGCCCGAGGGGCCGTGGATGGTCACGACCACCGGCACGCTGACCGCGTGGTCGGGTCCGTGGGGGACGTCCTTCACCGCGAACCTGACGCCCGACCCCGAGACGGGGATCGGGACGTGGACCGAGGACCAGTTCGTGCAGGCGATCCGCACGGGCCGCCATCAGGGGATGGGCCGTCCGATCCTGCCCCCGATGCCGATCGGCGCGATCTCGAACATGACCGACGACGACCTGCGCGCGATCTTCGCCTACCTGAAGAGCCTGAAGCCGATCAAGAACCGTGTCCCGGACCCGATCCCGCCCGCCGACGCGGGCGAGTAGTCCGGGCCCGCATCCCCGACGCCCCACGCGCGCGAGCGCGTGGGGCGTCGTCGTTTGATGACCGGTGGCCCGGAGAAGCGACCGTGCGGCATGCGCGCGGTGGACGCCGAGGCCTCGACCCTCCTACAGTCGTGCACCCCGGGGGAGCCTCCTCTGCCCCTCCTGCGGACTTCCGTCAACTTCCCTGATGGAGACCGGCCATGAAGCGATGGGTCGCACTTCCCCTTCTCCTCGTTCCCGTCGCGGTCGCCGTGCTCACGACGCGCGCGACCGGCGCGCCCAGCGCTGCGGAACGCGGCAAGTACCTCGTCACCATCTGCGGCTGCTGGGACTGCCACACGCCGCACAAGCCCGGTCCCAAGGGGATCGAGCCGGATCGCGAGCTCTGGCTGGCGGGCCATCAGGCGTCGCTCACGATGCCGCCGGCGCCGACGCTGCCGGAGGGCCCGTGGCGCGTGAGCGCCGCGGGAACGCTGACCGCGTGGGCGGGCCCCTGGGGCACCAGCTTCTCCGCGAACCTGACGCCCGACCCCGAGACGGGGCTGGGCGAGTGGTCGGAGGCCGAGTTCATCGCGGCGATCCGCACCGGGCGCCACGCGGGAACGGGCCGTCCCATCCTGCCGCCGATGCCGATCGGCGCGATCTCGCAGATGACCGACGAGGACCTGGCCGCGGTCTTCGCCTACTTGAAGACCGTGAAGCCGATCAAGAACCGCGTCCCGGATCCGGTTCCGCCCGCGGGCAAGTAGTCGCAGCCCTCCGCGACGCCCCGCGCGCGTCGGCGCGCGGAGCGTCGTCTTCAGGGGACGTCCTTGCGCAGCGCGTCGGCCTTGGCGCGGACGTCGCCGAAGCGCTCGTCCCACGGAGTCTTGCGGATCGTGTCGAGGGTCGTCCGTGCGGCCGTGCCGTCGCCCGCCTTCGTCTGCGCGCGCGCGAGGGCGAGCCAGCCGTCGGGCTCCTTCGGGCGCAGGCGGACCACCTGCCCCCAGGTGCGGACCGCGCGCGCCCAGCCGCCGGCGTCCTCGCGCATC
>DATLLK010000166.1:0-5691 GCA_035537895.1 Planctomycetota bacterium | reverse complement strand
TGGGCGCGCAGGGGACGGCGCACGAGTCGCAGGCAGGGCAGGTCGTGGAGGTGCCCAACACCCTCAACTCGCTCCGGTTCAGCATCCGCGTACGGGTGCTCAGCGAGGAAAGCGTCATCCCCTCGTCGAACGGGGACGAGCTGTGGCTCGAGACCTGGAACGCGAACACGTACCAGAAGCTCGAGGAGCACCGGCTGGTCGGGAGCTGGAACCAGTACGACATCGTGGGCGACCACGACTGGTGGGCGAACTACGGGCGCGCGGAGGTCTCCCTCTCGACCGCGAAGCACGCGGGGAAGGACGTCATCGTCCTCCTGAAGGTCAAGGAGGACTCGGGCGCCGCGACGAGCTTCTACCTCGACAACGCGAGCCTGCGCTGGACCTCGTTCGGCTACCAGGGCGAGTGAACGCCCGCGACGTGGCCAAGGTCCCACGCGCGCCGGCGGCGCCGGCGCGCGGTTACGTCTCCGGTCGGGCGCGCCCGCGGCGCGGCGGGTTCGGGAGGTTCGTCGGCGGCCGGCCCACGGGCTGACGGCGGCCGCGCGTCGCCGTCCGGATCGTCTGCCCGCGGCGCTGCTCGAGGACGGGGACGCCGTCGTCGGCGGGCGAGCGCCGCCCCACGGTCGTTCCCGGCCGGAGTTCCTTCGGGTGGTCGCCGGCGCCCTTGCGCTTCCTCTCCGTGACCTTGCGCTTCTTCGCCATGAGCGGTCTCCGTTCCGGGTGCCCGTAGGATCGTCCCAACGGGCGTGACGCGCAAGCCGCGAAGCGGCCGAGGCGACGCGACGGGACGCCGGCGACGCCGCCCGCCCGCACTCTGACGCCGCGGCGAGGCCGAAAGGCCCGCTCGCGCTCGAACCGGACCCTCAGCGCGGGCGTCCGAGCCGCTCGCGCCAGCGGGGATGGTCCTGCTCGAGCAGCGTGGCGGGCGCCTCCGTGACGTAGTCGTAGCCGAGGCGGCGCTCCTCCGAGAGGAGGTCCGGCGAGGCCTTGAGCGTCCCGTCGCGATCCGGCCAGATCGGCGTCGACGTGTGGAGGTCGTAGAAGCGCGCCCAGCGCGGGGGCGCGCCGTCGGCCGCGGGAAGGCGCGTCCGCTGGAACCAGGCCACGGCGTCCTCGACGGCCGCGACCACGTCGGGCGAGGGGCGTTCCACGCTCATCAGCAGGCGGACCGCCCCGACGGACTCCTGGCCCGAGAGCGACGCCGGCTCGTACGAGCGCGCGGCGACGGGGGCGAGCGTCACGGGGTCGTGCTGCGCGCACCAGACGGTCCGCGCTCCGCCGACCCGGACCTGGGCGCGCAGGAGGCACTCGACGCCGCGGTCGAAGGCCGACCGCGCGCGCTCGCGGCGGGCCGCGTCGAGGAACTCGTGGCGAGGCGACTCGGCGGCCTCGCGCAACAGCTCCAGCACGCGCGCCATCGCGTCGTCGTTCAGCGTGATGGCGGCGTGGTAGGAGCCGGGCCGGGCGGCGGGGACCTGGGGCCAGCCGCCGCTCGCCGTCTGCGCCCGCAGCAGGTGGTCGAGCCCGTGGACGAAGCCCTCGGCCGCCCGTGCGTCCCCCGTCGCGTCACGCACGCGCGCGAGGAACCGCATCTCCGTCGTCGTCGCACCGTTGTCGATCGTCGAGCAGCCGTCGACGCGGCCGGCCTCGCAGGGCGGCTCGTCCTCCGCGCGGACCCAGCCGAGGCGACGGTCCTCGTTCTTCCCCCAGCCGCCGTCGGCGTGCTGCGCGGCGAGGATGTTCCCGGCGATCCGGAGCGCCTCCGGCTCCGCGTACCACGCGTCCGGCCGGTCGGCGCGAGGCGGCCACGCCTCGAGGTGCGCCGGGTCCTCGCCCGCGTCGCGACGCCAGATCTCCATCTCGCGCAATCGGAACGGGGCGCCGTACGTCGCGCGGAGGGTCCTCTTCAGCGACGGCAGGGGGAAGCGACCGAGGAGGACGAGCGCCGGACGCTCCCCGGCGACGATCTCGATCAACCGTCGCTCGGTCAGGTGCCCCGTCCGCAGCCGCTTCTCGCTGAAGACCGCGGTCTCCGGCCAGACCGGCACGCCGGCGCGGAAGGCGTGCATCGGCCGGTCCGTCAGGAGGACGTCCCCGGGCCGCGCGAAGGAACGAAGCGCGTCCACCACGGCCTGTTCGCGGCGGAAGGTCGAACTCGGCCCGCGCGGCAGGCGCCACCGGCCGGCTTCCACGAGCAGCCACGCGACCCCGACCGCCGCGGCCAGGGCGAGGACGCGCCGGACGGCCGCGCGCTCGAGCCCCCGCCATGCCCAGCGCGCGGCGACGGCGCGCGCGAACGCGATCGCGCCCGCGCCGCCGAGGAGCGCCGCGGGCACCGTCAGGAGGAGGAGGTGGTGCCCCCAGACGGGCCGATGGAGCGAGATGACGGCGCCGGCCGCGAGCGCCCATGCGAGGACCCCCCGCGCGACGGGTCGCCGCCACGGTCGGCAGAGCACCACCCCCGCGACGGCCAGCGCGAGGAGCTTCCACACGTGGCGCACGGTCCGCAAGGGGCCGACGGGATCGCCGCGGTACGTCCCGTCGATCGTGGCGGCCGCGTGGGGCGCGACGAGCTGCTCGAGGGCGGCGGGGCAGGCGAACACGAGGAAGCCGATCGTCGCCGCGACGGCGAAGGCGCCCGACCCGACGAGGGCGGCCCGTGCCCGTGCGCCGCGCGGCGCACGGAGCGCGACGCCCGCGAGCACGATCGGAACGAGCGGGAGGACGAACAGCTTGGTCAGGGCGCCGAGTGCCAGGAGCACGCCGGACGTCGCGACCCGCGGGAGGCTCGCGGGTCCGCGCCCGCCCGCGGCGATCGCGAACGCCAGCGCGCCGAAGGCGAGCGCAGGCAACCCGATCATGACCGCGACGGAGAGCCCCTGGAACGGCGGCGCGACGAGCAGGAGGAGCGACGCGACGATCGCCTCGCGCGCGCCCCAGGCGATCCGTCCGATCCGCGCACACGCCCACAGGAGCGCGCAGGCGAAGGCGAGCACGAGGAGGCGGGCCGCCTCGACGCTCTCGCCGACGAGGGCGAAGAGGCCGCGCAGGAGGGCCGTGAAGAGGGGCGGCTGGTCGCTCCACACCTCGTCGTAGAGACGGTGACCGTCGGCGACGAGGGCCGCCTTGACGAGGTTCAATCCTTCGTCGGAGCCCGTCTCGAAGCGCACGAGGTGGGCCGAGAAGACCAGCGTCACGATCGCGTAGGCGACCGGGATCGCGACCTCGGCCACGAGCCCGAGCCGCCGTTCGCGGCGTTCCGTCCCGGTCATGCCTCCCTCTTACCCTGCGGGACGCGCGCGCGCGACGGGTCCTCGGAGGACGGTGGGGGGGCTGGACGGCACCCGGCGCGCCCTCGTAGGCTCGCACGCGTCCGCGGACCCCGCGGGCGGAGGACGTGGGCGTGCGGATCTTCGCTCTGCGGACGGAGCGGACGGAGGGTGGCGTCCGGATCGCCGCGGACTACGCCTTCGAGGACGCGACGCGGCCCGGCGGGACCGTGGCGTTCGAGGTGGACGAGTCGTACGCGCCCGCGCTGACGCCGGCCTCCGATCCGTTCGTCGTCGCCCTGACGCCGCTCGCGTCCTGGCACGGAGAGCGACGCGTGCTCGTCGAGGGCCGCGCGTGCGGCGTGCTCCGGTCCCATCTGCGCGAGCACGCGCGCGTCCTCGCGTCGTGGTATCCGCGGTGCCGCGAGCCCGCGATCGAGGCGAGCGCCGGGTTCGAGGCGGGGCGGCCGGTCGCGCCCGCGCGCGTGGGGCTGATGCTCACGGGCGGCGTGGACTCGCTCGCGGCGCTCCGGCAGAACCGGCTGGACGTGCCGGCGGACCATCCCGCCTCGATCCGCGACGGGTTGGTCGTTCACGGGCTGAGCGTGCGCCACGCGCCCGGCGGGCGCGTCGACCCCGCGCGCCTCCGCCGACACCGCGAGCACGTCGACCGCCTCGCGCGCTTCGGCGCGGCGACGGGGCTGACGGTGATCTCGGTGCGCACGAGCCTGCTGCAGGCGTGGGACCCGCAGGGGTGGCGCGACGCGGGCTTTGGCGCCGGAACGGTCGCCGCCGCGCACGCGCTCTCCCGCCGGCTCTCGGGCTCCGTCATGGGCTCCACCGGCGCGGGAGCGTGGTTCGGTCCCCACGGCCACCATCCCCTGCTCGACGACCGGCTTTCGTCGGGCGCGCTCCACGCCGTGCCGGGCCTGCCCTACCGGACGCGGCACGAGAAGGTGGGCCTGCTCGCCGCGTGGCCCGCGGCGCTCGAGGTGCTCCACCCCTGCCTCCTGATCGAGGAACCCGCGCCCGGCCGCGTCAACTGCGGCCGGTGCGAGAAGTGCCTGCGCACGATGCTCTCGCTCGAAGCCGTTGGCGCACTCTCGGCCACGCCCGCGTTCGCGGGGCTCCTGCTCACGGCCGAGGCGGTGCTGCGAGCCCCGAGGGCGAACGGCCTCCACGTGCTCTACGGCGACGACCTCGCCCGCGACCTCGACGCTCGCGGACGTCGCGACCTCGCCGACGCGGTGCGGGTCGTGATGGCGAAGGCGCGCATGACGCGGTGGCAACGGCGCCGCGCACGATGGAGCCATTCCGTTGCAAAACGCCTGGGCCGCCTGCTCCCCTCCCGTCGCGCGGGCGCCTGACTCGCCCCGCTCGCGCCGGGCGCCGAATCGCGCGGTCCGACCCTCGGACGCGGGGGAAGATGACCGCGTGTGGGGAGATCCGAAGGGAGCGACACCATGGCCGAGCGCCATCAACGGTGGATCCGATGCGCCGCGCTCCTTCTCTGCGCCGTCGGTGCGATCGCGGGGCCCGCCAGCGCGCGGGCCGAGGACGCGCCCGCTCCCGAGGAGCGACTCACCCGGGCGCAACTGAAGGAACTCGTCGGTCCCGTCGCCCTCTATCCCGACGGCGTGCTCGCGTCGCTCCTGCCCGCGACGACGTTCCCGCTCGACGTGATCGCCGCCGCGCGGTGGGTCGAGGAGAAGGGCGGCAAGGTCGAGGCCGTGCCCGAGGACCGCGATTGGGACGCGAGCGTGATCGCGCTCCTCCAGTTCCCCGACGTGCTGACGTGGCTCAACGAGAACCTCGCGTGGATGGACCAGATGGGGCGGGCCGTCGCCGCGCAGCAGGCGGAGGTCCTCCAGGCCATCCAGGACTTCCGGCGGGAGGTGCAGGCCGCGGGCAACCTCCCGGAGGGCGAGCATCTCGTGGTGAAGGAGGAGCAGGCGCAGGGCGCACCCGAGGGCACGACTGTCCTCGTGATCGAGCCCGCGAACCCGCAGGTCGTCTACGTCCCGATCTACGACCCGGTTTACGTGATCCGTCCCGCGTACCCGGGTCCCCTCTACGGCTTCTCGCTCGGGTTCGGGTTCGGCGCCGCGAGTTTCTGGGGCTCGTACGACCTCTCGTGGGGGTGGTGGAATCCCTGGAACAACTTCGGCTGGTACGGGGGCATCTACTACTCGCCGTACGTCCGGTACTGGGGGCAGCCGCGCCCGTACGGCTCGTGGAGCGGGCCCGACCGCCCGCGGCATTGGACGTCGCAGTACTACCCTCCGCGCCACGACGGCCACCACGCCTCGATCGCGCGGCCGACCACCGTGCGGCCCGTCTACGACGAGACGAGACGGGGCGCCGCGCGGACGGGCGTGCGCCCCCCGACGAGGACACGGCTCGACGGAGGCCTGCGTACCAC
>DATLLK010000165.1:0-3190 GCA_035537895.1 Planctomycetota bacterium | reverse complement strand
TGGATGTCCTTCTTCACGGCGGCAACCTCGTCTTCGATCGGGGGACCCGGGTCGTGCGCGGAACGCGTGCGCCGTCCGGGGGAAGGGGCGAATGTAGACCGGCGCGCGGGGCCCCGCCACGTCTGGCGCGGGGGACCGGGGGGCCGGAGCTCCCCCCCTACTTGCCGCCGGGCGGCCCGACGCGGTGGAGGCTCTCCTTCGCGCCCTGCTCCAGGCCGAACACGGGCGCCTCCGACTTGTCGGGGCGGGTCAGCCGGAACTGGATCCACGTGATCGGCCGGTCGGGGCCGTACTCGATGAACAGCCGCCGCGCGGCCTCGCGCGCGAACGCCTCGCCGGTCGGGTCCTTTGCCCAGAGTTCCCGCCGCGGCTGTGCCTCGAGGAGCAGGCCCGGCCGATTCGGGTCGGCCACGACGTACTTCGGATGTCCCTCGACGCGCGCGAGCTTCACCTGCGTCCCGGTCTCGAGCCGGTCGGCCAAGTCCGCGGTCACCACCTTCGCGACGCGGATCTCGGCGGCGAAGCGGCTCGTGTAGACCTTCATCGCGTAGAGGAGCATGCCCATGCCGGCGGCGAGGATCGCGATGAGGATGAGTGTCGCGCGCGGCATGGTGCGTGAGTCGGCCCCCGGACGAAGAGCAGCCTAGCCCGCGGTACCGATGTCCGCCACGAGCCGGCGGACGACGTCCACGGGGAGCCCGACGACGGTGTCGAGCCGACCCTCCCGCCGGACCACGAAGCCCGAGGCCCCACCCTGGATCGCGTAGGCGCCGGCCTTGTCGAGCGGCTCGCCCGTCGCGACGTAGGCGGCGATCTCCTCCTCGGAGAGCGAGCGGAACTCGACCGACGTCGCGTCGCTCGCGGAGAGGACCGTCGCGTCGCGTGCGACGGCGACCCCCGTCACGACGCGGTGGACGCGCCCGGAGAGCGCGCGGAGCATCCGGCGCGCGTCGGCGGCGTCCTCGGGCTTGCTGAGGATCGCGTCGCCGAGCAGCACGATCGTGTCGGCGGTGACGACGACGCGGCCCGGCGCCCGCGACGCGGCGGCGCGCGCCTTCCTCACCGCGAGCGCCTGCGCGACCTCGGCGGGTGCCACGCCCTCGGGAGGCGTCTCGTCGACCTCGGGCGGGCGGCCCGGCTCGAACGCGACCCCCGCCGCGGCGAGCAGCGCCGCGCGGCGCGGGCTCGCCGAGCAGAGGAGGAGTGCGCCGGGCATCGCGCCCCGGCGCTACCGCTTCGCCGACTTCTTCTTCAGCGCGGCCGCCTTCGCGGCCTTGGCGACCCGGATGGCCTCCGCCTTCGCGGCCTTCGCGGCCTTGGCGGCCTTGATGGCCTCCGCCTTGGCGGCCTTGATGGCCTCGATCTTCGCCTTCTTGGCGGCCTCGATCTTCTCCTTCGCCTCGCGGGCCTTCTTCTCGGCCGCGGCCTTGGCGGCGGCGATGCGGGCCGCCTTCGCGTCCTCGATCGCCTTCTTCTTCGCGGCGGCGGCGGCGGCGCGCGCGGCGATGCGCGCGGCCTTCTCCGCGTCCGCCTTGCGCTTCTTCTCCTCGAGGGCGCGGCGCGCCTCCTCCTTCTTGCGCTCGACCTCGCGGCGCTTCACCTCGGCCTCGCCGAAGGGGCAGTTCGCGAGCAGGAGGCAGCGCTCGCACGCGGGCTCCTTCGCGAAACAGACGTCGCTCGCGTGCGAGCCGATGGCCCACACGAACGCGAGGCGGTCGGCGGGCTTGACGAGCTTCTCGAGCGCCGTGCGGACCTTCTGCGGGTTCTGGCTCTGCGGGAGGACCTTCAGACGGTCGAGGACGCGCACCTCGGCGGCCATCAGGCCCAGCCGCGCGTCGCCGAGCGCGAGCTGGAAGACCGCGGCCGCGGGACCGCCCTGGGTGTGGGGAAGCTCCTTCAGGAACTTCTTCAGGTCCTCGGGGTCGCGGCCGCGCAGGGGCTCCAGGTCGAGCCCGTGCGTCCCGTCGAAGACGTCCTGCAGCGCCGTGCGCACGGCCGAGGCGGCCTCGGGCGCCTTCGCGCCCACGATGCCGTGCAGCACGCCCTCGACCTCCTCGAGCGGCGAGACGCGCGCCTCGTTCAGGTCGAGGAACGCCTCCGACAGCGCCCGCAGCGCCCGGGTCGCCCGCTCGCGGTCCACCCACGCCGACAGGACGCCGACGAGCAGGTGGTCGAGGAGCGGCGACTCGGGGTGCTCCGCCGTGCGGGGCTTCCCGTACGCCTTCTCGAGGGTCGCGACGACCTCGGAGAGCTTCAGACGCTTCGCCATCGGGGGGTTACGCCTTCTTCGCGGGCTTCGCGGGCTTGGCGGCGGCGCGGCGGGAGGCCGAGGCGGCCCGACGCTTCGCGTCCTTCAAGACCGTGACGCGCGTCGTCGAGCGCGCGGGGACCGCGATCTTCGCGCGCTTCAGGAACGAGCGCACGGTGTCGGAGATGCGGGCGCCCTCGCCGATCCAGTGGCTGACGCGCTCGCCCTTGACGAGGAACTGCTTCGTGGCGTCCTTCGCGCGCGGGTCGTACCAGCCCAGGTCCTCGACGGGCGGGCCGTCGCGGCGCGAACGGGTGTCCCAGACGCCGACGCGGAAGCACGTGCGGTTGGTGCGTCCCCGGAGGGACATGCGGATCACGAGGCTCATGACGGAACGGTCCTTTCCTGGTCCTGCCTACGACTGCGGAAACCACCGGCCGAGGTCGACCCCGCGCCGGCGCATCTCCTCGAGCTGCTTCAGCTTGTCCTTGTCCATGCGGCGGCCCGCGAGCCGGCCGAGGACGCCCTTCGACTTCAGGTCCTTCACCTGCTTGCGCATCATCTTGAAGCTCTTCAAGAGCTCGTTGACGACGGCGAGCGACGTGCCCGCGCCCCGCGCGACGCGGGCGCGGCGCTGGCCGTCGATGACGGTCGGCTCCATGCGCTCGGCGGGCGTCATCGAGTCGATGGCCGCCTCGTAGCGGACGAGCTGGCGCTCGTCGAACTGGCCGAGCATCTCCTCGGGGATCTGCGCCATGCCGGGAATCATCCCGAGCATGCCCTTCAAGCCGCCCATCTTGCCGCTCATGGCGCGCAGCTGCTGGAGCTGCTTGCGGAAGTCCTCGAGGGTCCACGTGTCGCGGAACATGCGCTCCGCGGTCTCGGCGGCCTCGGCCTGGTCGACCACCTCCTGCGCCTTCTCGACGAGCGAGACGACGTCGC
>DATLLK010000164.1:0-10475 GCA_035537895.1 Planctomycetota bacterium | reverse complement strand
GGCCGCCGAGGCGGCCCTCCTTCGCGCACAGGCGGCGGACGGACGCTGGTCGGCGGCAGCCACCGACGACGACGAGGCCGCCACCGGCCTCGCCCTCCTCGCGCTGCTTGCCGAGCGTCCGCAGGCCCTCGCCTCACCCCCCGTCGCGCGCGCGGTGGCGGACGCCACGCGCTGGCTGCGTGCGCGCCAGGCCGACGACGGCGGGTTCGGGCGGGGTGCGCGCAGCGAGCGCGGCCACGCGCTCGCGACCGAAGCGCTCCTCGAGGTGTGGGCTCAGACGGGCGATCCCGGGCTGCGCCACGCGCTCGTGCCCGCCGTGCGACGGCTCGCGACCGACGCGCACGGCACGCCCGTCGGAGACGCGACGGAATGGACCCGGCGCGCGCTCGCGCGAGCTCACGGGCTCGGCTGGCGCACCCCGGCCGATGCGCCCACGACGACGTCCTCGTCATGGGCACTGCCTGGCGCACCGCAGGCGTCGCAGTGCGCCAGGGTCCTGGCCTTCATTGCCCAGTAGGTCGACGCCGAGGGTACGTCCAGTCCCACTCGACTTCGCGCGGCTCGGTGGACCAGTCGACCGGTGACGGCGGCGGCCCCTCCTCGAGCGTCGAGTCGGGCTCCGCCTCCGAAGGCAGCGCGCCACCTGGCGTCGGTTCGGACGGTGGCCCAGTCACCGCTGGGGAAGCAGTCACCGCTGGGGAAGCAGTTCCCGCTGGGGAACCAGTCTCCGCTGGTGAACCCGATGCCGCTGGTCGCTCGGGGCGCTCGAACCGCTTGGCCAGGTCCTCTCCTCGATCGGAGAAGAACTGCGGCGCCACGGCGGTCCCTCGCAGTGTCATCCAGCCCGAGTCGAGCATGAAGTGGTGGAAGCCGCAGAGCAGGATCAGGTTGTCGGCCTCGCGGTCGCCGCCGCTCGCGTGCGCCACGATGTGCGCCATCTCGACGAAGATCGAGTGGTCGCAGAAGGGCACCGCGCAGTTCCCGGCCTGGCGCTCGTAGACCTGCCGTCGCACGGACGCGGGCACGTAGCGCCCGTCGACCGTGCCGGTGGGCGGCGAGCGGCGAATGCCCGGCGCGACCCGCTCGGGATCGAACGTGTCGAGGTAGTGCTCGACGACGCGCTCGAACGTCTCGCCGGTCGTGAGGACGCGATCTGCCTTGCGCGAGGCGACGACGCGGGCGCGGTCGAAGGCGTCGCGTGCCTCCCGCCGGACGAAGAGGGTGATGCCGTACGCCTCCTCGCCTGCGAGCCGCACCTCCTCCTTCCGCTTCTGCACACGCCGGCGGATGGTCCGGGTCGACTCCGTCTGCGCCCAGCCGATCCAGTCGTCCTCGGGCTTGACGAGGTGGGGCTCGGCGATCACCTGACCGACGAGCGCCGCGGTGGGCAGCGGGATGCGGCCACTGCGAACGTGGCCCTCGATCGTCGGATCGACGCGGAGCGCGCGGCCGAAATCGAGCAGCGCCCGCATCTCGCTGGCGCCCAGGCCGACGAGCTCCCCAAGGAGACCGAAGTTGGGGTACGAGAGCACCGTCAGGTCGTCCGCGGCGTCCATCTCGCGGATCACCTGCGCGCAGGCGACCTGCGCGTCGCGCAACTGGACGGCCACGTGCTTCAGGCGCTCGAGGCGCTCATCCGCGGCCGCCAGTCGCTCGGAGAACGGCCGTTCGTCGATCACGAACGGAACACTAACAAGCCCCTCCGACAGGGTCGGGGCGCCGGCTACCGGATGCGGAACTCCACCGGCTGTTCGAGCAGGTCGGGGGCGGGGACGCCGTCCACGAGGCGCGGCTCGTACCGCCACGACCAGGCGGCCCGAACGGCGGTGTCGTCGAGCAGCCGGTAGCCGGACGACGAGGCGAGCCGCACGTCGCCGACCGTCCCGTCCGCGCGCACGGTCACGAGCACGCGCGCGACCCCCTGCCAACCCCGCACGAGGGCCTGAGGGGGATAGGGCGGCTTCTGGTTGCCGATCGGATTCGCACCAACCGTCGGCCCGGCGCCGGCGCGCTGGGCAACCTGGGGCGGCGCGACCGGCGCGACCGCCGCCACGGGGGCGGTCGGGACGGGAGCCTCGGGGACCGGACGTGACGTGCGGAGGCCGACGGGCACACGACCGAAGTCCGTGTCGAGGGCCATCGGAGAGGGCGGCGGCGTCTCCAGTTCGGACGGCCCGTCCTCCGCGACCGGTGCCTCGGCGGGACCCGGCTCGGCGCGCAGCGGCGCCACGTCGCGCGGCTCCACGGGCGCCACGGGAACCTCCTCGACGTCCACGCTCCCCGACCACTCCTCCGAGATGAAGGTCGTGATCGAGGCGGGGGAGGTCCGTCCGGGCGTGGCGACGGCGAAGAGGCCGACCGCCACGAGGCCGCCGTGCGCGAGGACGCTCGCGAGGAAGGTCGGGCGGAGGAGGATGCGCAGGGCCGGCATCGGGTCGTGGAGTCTACCGGGGGAGCGATCCCCGCGGGCCGCCGGTTCACGGCGCGGGGGCATGGCGGGTGTCTAGACGTCCGCCTCGATGGACAGGATCAGCGAGCGCCCCGGATCCCACGTGCCCGAGCCGTGGTGCTTGTACTTCTCGTCGAACACGTTGGCCGCCTCGGCGACCCAGCGGAAGCCCTTCCCCGTGTCGTAGCCGACGCGCAGGTTGGCCGTCCACCAGCTGTCCGTGCCGTCCGGCCCGATCCGGAAGTCCGCCTCGTCCGCCTCCGAGATGCGGTCCTGCTTCGCGGCCCACCGCACGTAGGGCTCGACCCACCAGCGCTCGTCCGACCGCGTCCACCGGGCGCCCGCCAGGCCGTTCAGCGGCGGGACCTTGTTCAGGGGCTCGTCGGTCGTGTCGTCGGTGCCGTGCACCCACGAGACGTTCCCGAAGATGCGCCAGTCCCGACAGAGGAGCACCTCGCCCCACGCCTCGATGCCGTACATCGTGGCGTCGGCGACGTTCTCGCGCGTCGAGACGGGGAGACCGTCGATCTCGGGACTGCCCTGCCAGGTCCCGGGCACGCGCTGGATCAGGTTCTTGAAGTCGGAGTAGAAGACGGACGTGCCACCGTGCCACGTCCCGCGGTCGGCCTTCACGCCGACCTCGTAGGCGAGGACCTCCTCGGGTTCGAGATCGGCATTCGGGACCTCGATGCCGGACGCGGCGCGGTCGAACACCGTCGTGTCGTCCACGTTCGGCGCGCGGAATCCCTGCGCGATGGAGGCGTACGGGCGGATCCCCCGCGCGACCTCGACGGACACGGCGAGGCTCCCCGTCACCTGGTCGGTCACGTTGTCGGCCGTCGGGATGTCCGGGTTGCTGTCCGTGCGCTCCGACGTGTGCAGGTCATAGCGGCTGTAGCGCAGGCCCGCGACCACGAGAACGCAGGAGGTCGGCGACCACTCGTCCTGCACGTACACGCCGAAGGGCGTCCACGTCGAGCCCGTCGGGTACCGCGCCTGCCCGGCCGTCTCCGTCTCGAGGACGTTGTCCACGTCCGTGCGGCGGCTGTAGACGTCGTCGTGATAGAGCTCGAAGCCGGCCGTCACGCGGTGGTCGCAGTGCGGCCGCAGCGTGACGTGCCCGAAGACTCCCCACGTGTCCACGCGGTCGTAGAGGTGACGCTCGACGTCGGGCCGGTTCGGCCGAATCTCGATGCGGCCCTCGTCCCACCGCTGCACGTTCGCGTTGAGCCGCCAGGACTCGAGGAAGGCCCCGGGCCGATCCCCGCGCCAGTCGGCGTAGAGGATCTGGCGCCGCTGGGGGTCGAACTGGAACAGCAGGTTGCGTCCCGACTCGACGGCGTCGGTGCGCGGGACGTCGCGATCCTCGAACCACTGGTAGGCGATCGCGAGCCGCTGGCCGGGCCCCGGGGACGTCTCGAGGAGGAGGTCCGCGCCCAGGCCGCGGTACGCCGTCTGGTCCTGCGTCTCCCCGTCGCCGATGCGGAGGTCCTCGAAGCGGTGCCCGTTGAATCCGCCGGTGAAGCCGAGCCCCTGCCACGAGCCCTCGCCGCGGACCGCGACCGTCCCGCCGTCGGTGGCCGTGTGGTACTGCCCCGCCAGCAGGGCGCCGACGTCGAGGCAGCACGTGAGCCGGTCGCGCCGCCGAGGGACGACGTTGATGACGCCGCCGAGCGCGTCGCTCCCGTAGAGGACGCTCCCGGGCCCGCGCAGGACCTCGATCCGCTCGACCATGAACGGATCGATGCTGTTCGCGTACTGCGTCGGCCCGCTGCGCGTCGTCGCGTTGTTGAGGCGGATCCCGTCGAGGAGCAGGAGGACCTGCTCACCCGTGAGTCCGCGGATGATCGGACTCCCGCCGCCGAGGTTCGTCTGCTGGACGAAGACCCCGGGCTCCTGCTCGAGGGCCTGCGGAACGGTGCGCGCTCCCTGCTCGAAGATGTCCTTCGCCGTCACCGTCGAGGTCGCCCGCGGGACCCGCAGGTCCTCCAGCACCGTGTTCGTGGGCGTGGAGATCGTCCCGTCCGGGGCGGTCACGTACCGCTCGGCCTCCACCAGGACCGGCGGGACCTCCCGGGGCGCGACGGGCGTCCCGGTCGGCGGCTGCGGCGGTGCGGGTGCCGGGACCGGCGCCGGCACGGGCGCGGGAGGAGGCGCGTCCTCTGCGTGCGCCCGCCCGGGCACGAGCGGAAGCACCGCGGCGACCACGGCGAACGAGCGCGCGACCCACGGCCTCATGCGGACCCTCCAGGTCAGGGAGGAGCGCAGGTCGACCGGGCCCGGTTCAGCGCGCGATGCGAATGTCGATCCCGCTGACGCGGCCGCCGGAGGGCACCACGACGGTCTCCACCGAGTCCCCCCCGTAGTCGCCGCACCAGTCGGGTCCCTCGCAGAAGAACCCGTCGCCGTCGACGTCGGTTCCCGCGGTCAGCGTGTAGGTGCCCGGCGGGACGTCCTTCAGGAGGTAGCGGTACCCGTCCCAGGGATAGGCGCGCCCCACGGCGACGGCCTGCCCGGTGCCCGCCCGCTGCGCGACGACGGAGAGGATCGCGCCCGTCAACGGGAACGACCCGACCTCGAGGACGACCCGGATCGCCCCGAGGTTCGCGACGCCGTCCGAGAGGATCACGGTCCCGGCGTGGATGCCGGTCGCGAGGCCCATCCGGTCCGCGGTGATCCCGATCTGCGCGACATCCGAGGCCGAGCCCGGCGGCGCGGCCTGGGTGAACGCCCCGAGCCACGGCACGCCCGAGTCCGTGCTCACGATCGGCGACGCGACGTGGAGCGCTCCCCCCCCGCCGTTCATCACGTTGACGAGCCCCACGGACTCGCCGTTGGGGATGCGGATGGCCGTCGACGACAGCAGGAGCCTCGGCGGGTCCGCGCGGGGCGTCCCCAGATCCGCGAGCGTCTTGCGCACGGCCGCCTCGACCTGGAGCAGCCCCGCGCCCGTGCGGTGGTCCGACCCCGCCTGGTCGATGTCGCGGCACGTGGAGAGCAGGTTCTGCCGGCACTGCGCGGCGGTGAGCGCGGGGTCGATCGAGAACAGGAGCGCGGCCGCCCCCGCGACGTGCGGCGAGGCCATGCTCGTCCCGGAGATGTAGCCCCACGTGGGCACGCGGGGCACGACGGTCTCGTCGAGGAGGCAGGAGAGCACCGAGTCGGCGAACCCGTCGGCGGCGACGTCGCGGTCCTCGAGGCCGCCCGGCGCCGCGATGTCCACCTGCGGTCCCGAGTTGCTGTACGAGGCCCAGACGAGGCGGCCCTCCACCGAGGCCACGGCGATCACGTCCGCGTACGCGGCCGGGTAGAGGACCGACGACCCGTCGTTGCCGCTGGACGCGGTGATCAGCGTGCCCGCCGCGGCGGCGTCCTCGACCGCCGTGCGCAGCTCGGAGGCGTTGACCGACGTCCCGAGCGACATGTTCACGATGCGCAGGGGCTCTGCGAGCGGTCCGCCGTCGTCCGTCCCGGCGAGCCCGGCGGCGTAGCGCAGCGCGTCGGCGACGTCGACGGTCGTGCCGCCCTGCACGCCGAGCGCGCGCAGCGGCATGAACCGGCAGCCCGGGGCGACGCCCGCGATCCCCACGCCGTCGTTCGCGCGGCCGACGGCGATCCCGGCCACGTGCACGCCGTGCCAGGCCGAGCGCCCGTCGGACTGCGACTTGTCGCCGGGGTCGGTCGGGTTGGGATCGCGGCCGTCGCCGTCGCCCGAGAAGGAGGGGTCGTCGACGAAGTCGTAGCCCCCGACGCGCTGCGCGTCGAGATCGGGGTGCGACGCGATCCCCGTGTCGATCACGCCGACGATCACGGACGAGGACCCGAACGTCACGTCCCACGCGCTCGGGGCGCCGACGGCGGCGAGGTTCCACTGGCGGCCGAACAGCGGGTCGTCGGGCTCGGCGAGCGCCCGGACACGCCACTCCGGCTCGGCATAGCGCACGCCCGCGATCCCCGCGAGACGCGCGGCCCGCGCGACGGACTCGCGTCGCCCCGAGTCGCCCCACCGCGGCTGGAACTCGAGGACCCACGACCCCGACGCGGCGCGACGGCGCACGGTGGCGCCGACGGCCGCGGCGAGCCGCTCGGCCGCGTCGCGACCGCCCGCGGCCCGCACGACGAGGCGGCCCTCGCGGCAGTCGGGCTCGTCGAGGAGGTACGAGACCGCCTCGACGGACGGCGCGCCCTCGGCGGCGAGCGCGGTCGTCGCGAGGCCCTCGGGGGGCGCCGCGCCGTCGATCTCGAGGATCCACTGGCCCGCGCCGCTCGCGCACGTGACCACGATGTCGGCGGGCTCGCCCGCGGCGAGCGAGAACACGAGGACCTCCGGGTTCGAAGCCGTCTCCGCCGCGCCGAGGGTCTGCCCCGAGCCCACGTCGAACACCGCGAGATCGAACGTGCCCGCGGCGAGGCCGTCGGTCGACGCCGTGAGCGTCAGCGCGACGTCCTGGGCCTCGTGGCAGACGATGCGGAAGGCGTCCGTCGTGTCCACCGCGCCGTAGCGGTCGTCGGTCACGCCGCCCTCGCCGGCGACCACCATCGAGGTCCCGGGCTGGAACGGAGGCAGCACCTGCGCCTGCGCGGTGGAGCCGTTCGGCTCCGCCTCGGCGACCGCGCCCCAGTCCTCGTCGGGCACGAGGATCGTGCCTGCGATCTCGCCCGGCTCGTCGTCGCCGCCGCCGCCGCCACCTCCGCCGCCGCCCCCGCAGGCGCCCATCAGGAGGGCGGCGAGGAGGGGGAGCGCGCCTCGAGCGATTGCCTGCGACATCGTGGGGAGCGACTCCGGGTCCGCGCGCCGAGCCCGCAGGACTCTACACGCCCCCGAGGCGCGCGGCGGCGGCCTCCCCGAGCGACGGATCGGCCTGCACGTGCGCCCACTGCCGGGCGATGCCGTCGGCGAGGTCCGTGCGCGGCGCGTACCCGAGGAGGCGGCGGGCGAGGCTGACGTCGGCGGACGTCACGCGCACGTCCCCCTTCTCCGCGGGGCCGCGCTCGACGGGCAGGAGGGCCCCCGTCACGCGCCGGATCGTCTCGATCACCTCCGCGAGCGTCACCGTCTTCCCGCGGGCCACGTTCACCACGCGTCCCACGGGCGGACTCGCGAGCGCGGCCATCGTCGCGTCCACGACGTCGTCGACGTAGGTGAAGTCGCGCTTCTGCGATCCGTCCCCGTGGACGAGGATCCCCCGGCCCAGCCGCGCGGCGACGAGGAACCGCTGGATCGCCTTGTCGGGGCGCTCGCGCGGACCGTACACGCTGAAGTAGCGCAGGCTCACGGCGGGCGTGCCCGCGGTGCGGTGGTAGAGGAGCGCGAGGTGCTCGCCGGCGAGCTTCGTCACCCCGTACGGGCTGTGCGGCGCCGGGAGCGCGCTCTCGGCCACGGCGTCGAGCGCGTCGTCGCCGTACACGCTGGCGCTCGACCCGTACACCCACGCGCGCAGGGGACGGCCCTTCGTCGCCTCGAGCAGCCGCTGGGTCGCCAGCACGTTGCAGTCGAGGTAGCCGGCGAACTCCGCGCCCCACGAGGCGCGCACCCCGGCCTGCGCCGCCAGATGGACCACCGCGTCCACGCCCTCGACGATCGAGGCGAGGTCGGCCCGCGCGAGGTCGGCCTCGACGAATCGCGCCGCTGCGTGGCGCCGCACGGGCTCGAGGTTGCGCTCCTTGATCGTCCGCGCGTAGTAGGGATGGAAGGAGTCCACCGCGACCACGCGGTGCCCGTCCGCGAGGAGGCGCTGGGCCACGTGGGACCCGATGAAGCCCGCGGCACCGGTGACGAGGACGAGCACGAGGGGTGGGACCTCCGCAGGCGCCGGAGTCTACCCGGGCCGCCACGCCGTGATCCCGACCGGGACCGGCAGGCGCTCGGCGTCCACGAGGCCCGCTTCCGCGGCCCACCCGGCCACCTCCTCGAACGTGTGATGGCTCTGGAGACGGGGCGCCAGCCAGTCGTGGACGACCTGGGCGCACTCGCCCCACGTCGCGCGAGGGAAGCGCGTGCCGCTGTAGGACCGGACGAACGCCGTGAGCGGGGCGATGGCGAAGCACAGCGTGCGAAGCGCCGCGCCCGGCAGGCGCACGGTCACGGCCCGCGCGCTCCCCATGACCGCCTCGCGCAGCGCGCCCTCCCGCGGGTAGAGCCACGCGTAGACCGCGCCGCCGGGTTTCACGACGCGCGCGAGCTCGAGCAGGCCGCGGCGCGGGTCGGGCGTGTGGTGCAGGACGCCGTCGCAGAAGGCGAGGTCGAACACCCCGTCGCGAAACGGCAGACGCAGCACGTCGCCCTGCACGACGTGGATCCGCGGATCGTCCACGGGCACGCCCGCGAGCCGGGGCCCCTCGCCGAGGTCCACGCCCACGGCGGTCGCGCCGAGGTCGGCGAACGCGCGCAGGTAGCGACCGTGGCCGCAACCTGCGTCGAGCACGAGACGCCCCGGGTACCAGGACGCGCGGATCCTCGAGCCGATGCGCTCGTTCACGAGGTTCGCGCGCATCGCGGCGGGGTCCTTGCCGAAGACCCGGCGTTGCCGCGCGTAGTGGCGCCACTGGCGCTCGAAGGCACGCCGCACGTCGTCCGCCGACGGGGCCTCGCCCTGGACGGGCAGCAACCGAGGCACCCCCTCGACGATCGGGAACCGGTGCTCGCAGGTCCGACCGACGAGCGTCCCGCTCAGGACCGGATCTTCATCGGAGTGGTCGGATTCCGGCTTCAGGGCAAGAAGTCCCCCACACCGGGGGCAGGCCAGCCGATCCGTCAGGCGCCGGAACACGCGGCGGAGTCTACCCTTGCGTCCACACGGACGCGTCGGGCACAGGGGTACGGAAGGCCCCGTTCCATTGCAATCACCAAGCACTTTATCGCCAATACTCCCGCATGGGGCCACTGACTAGAAAATTGTGCGTCCGTGCGAACTTTTGCTGTTGCGGAGCCCCCATCGCCTCCGTACCATCCGCCGATCGTCGGGCGTCCGGACGGGAAAAACCTCGTCCGTACGGCCGACACGATGGAGCCCGCGCGGTTCCTGGCCGATCCGCGGGCCCGAAAACCCCGCCTCCCTGCTGCGGCGGGGTCCGTACGAAAACGCCCTCCCCGATGGGGCGCCTCCGGTGAGGCGGTCCATCCCGGTCGGGCGAACCGACAAGGAGTCCCGGTCATGTCCCTCACCCTGACGCCCCCCATCGCCCCGGCCGCGGTCGCGCCGCCGGTCCTCCCCGGCCGGCAGGCCGCCGACAAGACCGCCCGCATCCTGCAGACGGCGATCCTGATCGAGCAGCAGGTCGAGGCCCGCTACCTCCGGGTGGGCAGGGCGTTCACCTACGGCCCGATCCGGCGCCTCTTCGAGGAGTACGCGGCCGAGGTCCGGGACCACGCACGCATCCTCTCGCGTCACCTCCGTGACCGGGAAGACGCGAAGGCGCTCGCGCGCCAGGGCGGCCGTCGTCGGCGCCCCCGCGCGGCCGAGGGCCCCGCGATCCTGACGCCGCAGTCGCTCTACCTCGCCTTCGACGAGGCGTTCCGCGCGGCCGAGCGGGCCATCGTGTTCCACCGCCGTGCGGCGGAGCAGGTGGACGACCGGTACCTCCGGAAGTTCCTCGACGTGCTCGCGCACGACCACGGGTTCCATCTCGACATCCTCGGTCACCTGCTCGCGGACATCCGCGACCGCGACATGCACCTGACGCCGGGCCGCAAGCTCGCGCCGGTCGATGTGCCGTGGGTCGCCGCGATCTTCGAGGGCGTGGTGCCGCCGTGGCGCCGCGACCAGGAGAGCGAGACCACGCCGAACCGGTGGTTCATCAACTACATGTAGTTCGCGCGCAGAGCGCAAATTACGAGGGGCCCGACGCGACGAGCGTCGGGCCTCTTTCGTTGGTGGGCGGGCGGTGCGATTCGGGGCGCGCCGGCGGAATGCCGCGGGCGGACGCGGGGCGTGACGCGGAGATCCCTCCCCGCAAGCGGTACCCGCCGCGGGCTCGCACGTCGCACGGGTTGCAGAACGGTGGGGACGGACGCGCGGCGGAACAC
>DATLLK010000163.1:0-4847 GCA_035537895.1 Planctomycetota bacterium | reverse complement strand
GTACGATGCGCCGTTCACGATGCCGGACCCGTCGCCCGCGCCCGTACCTCCCAGCGAGCTCCCCCGACTGCGCCTGACGGCGTTCGTGGGTCTCGTCGCCTCGATCCTCGTCGTCGTCTCGTACTTCCTCCCGTGGATCGTCGTGCCCCGGATCGACCGGGCCCGCCTCGAGGCGGAGCTGGGACCGCGGATCGACACGCTCGCCCGGGAGGCGCCTGCGGAGGCCGAGGGCGCGCGCCGACTGCTCAACCACGTCGCGGAGGAGGGGCACCTCGCCGGCATCGACCTCTTCCACTTCACGCGACGAGCGCTGGCGCTCCACCGGCACTACGAGGGTGCGCCGCCGGCGGAACTGCCCCCGGGCGGCCCGTGGGTCGTGCGGCGGGCGTTCCACGTCGCGGGGTTCCTGCTCGCCGCCGTCCCGCTCGCGTGCGCCGCGCTCGTCCTCCTGATCCTCGCGGGCGGACTGCGGCACGTGGGCCCGAAGACGCTCACCGCGCTCGTCGTGACGGGGTTCTGCGGCGGCGCGGTCGCGATCTCGTGGCTGCGCGTCGTCGAGAGCCTCACGTGGGACGTGCTCGGGAACGGCGTGCGCCTCGCGATGGCCGCCGGCGTCGCGCAGGCGGGCGCGGGGCTGTTCGGGGTGACCGGCCGCATCTGGTGGCGGGTCTACGCGTGGTCGATCGTCGTGCTCGCCGTCATCGGAGCGCTCGCCTGGATCTACGTCGAGCGCGGCGCCCTGCCGTGATCGGTCTCACGACGCCCGCCCGCGCGACGACCACCCTGGTGCTCGCGCTGGGCCTCCTCGTCGCGACGGGCCGCCTCGCGATCGACGCGTGGCTCGTGCGGCCCGAGCCGGTCGCCCTGCCCGCGGACGACCCGACCGCGACCACGGCGAGGCCGGGACCCTTCCTCCTCGGCATCGTGGACGGCCTGCGCGCGGAAGCCGCCGACCCCGAGGCCGGCTCGGCGATGCCCTTCTGGTCGCTGCTCGCGGCCGAGGGCACGAGCGGCGTGGCGCTCGCGGGCGAGCCGACGCTCACCGCGTGCGGGGTGCGCACGCTGCTCTCCGGGCGCAACCCGGACCTGAAGACCGCGTTCGCCAACTTCGACGCGCCGCTCGCGCGGGGCGCCCTGACGCGCATGCTCGCGCTGCGGGGCCTGCGGGCGGCGCACGCGGGCGACGCCTCCGCCTGGCAGATGACCCGCGACGTCCACGCGACGGAGGACGTCCTCGCGTTCCCCGACCGGGGTCCGGCCGACCAGGGCGGGACGGACGACCTCGCGTTCCCCTTCGCGCTCGCGCGCGCCCGCGATCCCGGCGTCGGCGTCCTGACGTTCCACGTCGTGCGCCCCGACCACGCCGCACACCGCCACGGGGCGACGGGGCCGGAGTACCTCGCCGCCTGCCGCGCGTCCGACGCGCAGATGGGCGAGGTCGTCCGGGCGTTTCGGGCGCTGCGCCCCGACGCGACGATCCTGCTCGCCGCCGACCACGGCGTCACTGCGCGTGGCACGCACGGCGGCGGCGAGGGGGACGCGCGGCGCGCGCCCTTCGTCCTCGTCGGACCGCGTGTCGCGAGGGGGGTGCGGCTCGAGATCCCCCAGTCCGCGCTGGCGCCGACGGTGGCCGCGCTCCTCGGGCTGCCCGTGCCCCCGCTCGCCGAATCGCCGCCGGCGCTCGACGCGACGACGCTCTCCGCGGGCGAGCGCGCGGACGCTCTCGACCGCTACCTGCGGGCGAGGCTCGAGGTCGCGCGCGGCCTGGGAGAGGGCGACCTCGCGGCCGTGATCGAGGCGCGGCGTGCGCGAGTCTTCGCGGAGGGACCGGCCGTCGCGGTCGTGGGACTCGCGGCCGCCTACCGCGACCTCGAGGCGCGGGCGTTCGGCGCAGAGGGACGGGGCGCGGCCGTCGCTGCCCTGATCCTTGCCGGGCTCGGGGCGGTCGCGCTCCTTCGCACGGCGCGCGCGGAGGCGGGGCTCCTCCCGCCCGGCGCCGTGGCGGGGATGGCCGTCATCGCGCTCGTCGCCGCGTTCGCCGCCCCGCCGTTGAACGCCGGGGCCGTCGTGCTCGCGGCCTGCGTGGTCTTCGCCGGACGACGCTCGCCGACGCGCTCCGGCGCTCGGATGCTCGTCCTCGCCTCCTTCGTCGCGCTGCCCGTGGCGGCGGCCGCCGGGCTGGCGCTCCTCGGCGCGTCGGAGGCGGCCGGCGATGCGATGGGCGCCGCACGGGGGACGGCGATCGTGATCGGGAGCGTCGGGGCGATCGTGGCCCTCCCGCTCTCCCGCGCGGCCGCGCGTCGCCGCGTCGCCGACTTCCTGCGGCTCCGCCCGGAGGTCCTCGTCGCGGTCGGTGGCGCGCTGCTCGGCGCCCTCCTCTCCCTGCGACCGATCCTGGATCCCTACGTCCGGACGACGGACCTCGTCGCGGCCCTCGCGCTGGTGGCCGTGGCTGCGCTCGCCCTGCGGTCTCGTGTCGACGCGCCGCCGCTCGCGCGGTGGGGGACGGCGGCGGCGGCCGTGCTGCTGATCGGCGGCGCGCGCGTGCTCGAGCGCGCCCACGGCGACTGGATCCTCACGTCGCGGGGCACCGGTCCCGGCTGGGTGGCGGTCGCCGTCACCCTGTCGATCCTGCTCGTCGTGGCGGGGCGGCGAGCGGCGAAAACGCGCACGGATGCCGTCCCTCTCGGCCTGTCGGTCGCGGCGCTCCTCGCGGCGGTGACGTGGCGCGCACTTCTGCCCGCGACGCCGATGGTGTGGGGCGCGACGTTCGCCCTGTCGATCGCCGCGCTCGTCGCGGGCGGCCTGCGCGGCGGCGACGACGCCCGCCTCGTCGCACGCCTCCTCGCCGCGATGGCGCTGGCCGTCGTGCTCCACGAGCGATCCGATGCGCAGGTGGCGGGGTTCGCGATCCTCGCCGCGGGGGCGTTCGCGGCCTCCGGCCTGCCCGCTCCCGCGACCCGATTCGGCTTCGCGGGTCTCGTGCTCGCCGTGCTCGCGGTCCGGATCGCCGCCTTCCACGCGCTCGGCTTCACGGAGTCCTTCTCGACCGTCGACACCGGCGCGGGCGTGATCCCCGGGCTCGCCGGGTCGGGCCGGGCGCCCGGCGAGGGCGGCGTCTCGGCGGAGATCGTGGGCAACGCGGCGCTCCTCGCCGTGAAGTTCGCGCTGCCGTGGATCGTGCTGCTGGCCGCTGCGGCGCGCGTCTTCGCTCGCGCGAAGGAATCGCGACGCCTTCCCGCGTTCGTCGCCGACCTCGGGGTGGCCGTGGTGGCGCGTGGCGCCGTCCTCGTCGCCTTCCTCTGGGTGTGGTGGCGGTCGTCGTGGTGGGTCGAGGCGGCGTACCCCGTGTTCGCGCTGGGCGCGGCCGACGTGGTGCTCCTCGGCCTCGCCTGGGCGGCGACGGCGGGGTCCGCGCGCTCGGAGGCCGCCCCGGCGGTGCGGTCCTAGACGCCGCCCGCCATCCCCGCGTCGGTCATGCCCGGCTCGTCCATCGCCGGTTCGTCCATCGCGGGTTCGCCCATGGCCGGCTCCTCGGCCATGCCGGGTTCGCCCATGGCGGGCTCATCCATCCCCGGCTCTCCCATGCCCGGCTCGTCCATCCCCGGCTCCGGCGTTTCCGGGGTCGGGGTCTTGGGCGCTTCCTGCTTGGGATAGCGCTTGGCCCGCTCCGCGCAGGTCTCGGCGGGGATGCGCTTGTCCCACGCGATCGCGTAGCGCTCGCCGCCACCCTGGGCCGGGAACCGCTTGACGACGCCCGTGCCCGGCACGTCGTGGCTGTACCACAGCTGGGTCACTTCCTTCTCGCCGTCGGGCTTGGTCGGGTTCACGGGCATCTGCCGGTGCCGGCGGACGCAGCGCACCGCCGCCGTCGGCGGGTTGCCGATGAAGAGGACCTCGTCCTTCGTCTTGTCCGCGAGCCAGGCGCCGGCCGGCGGCAGCGGGATCTTGGGCCCTGCGGGGATCCATCCCGTGCGCTGATTGTCGACGCTCCAGATCTTCTCGCCGGTGGCGTCGGTCTCGACGGTCTCGAGCAGGACCTCGACCTTCTCGCCCTCGCCCGTGCGCGCGAGGATGCGCTCCTCGAAGTACCGCACCCACCCCTCTTCCTTGTCGATCTGGCTCACCTTGTAGCGCAGCGACTCGCCGGGCTGCGCGTCGTGGAACGGGTTCTCGAACGCGGGGATCGGCGTCTTCGGCGGCTTGGGCATGTCCGCGCCGGGCGCGTCCGCCGCCCGCGCCAGGACGGCGGGCAGGAGGAGGGCGACGGCGGCGAAGGCGAGCGCCTTGCAAGCGTGGCGGTGCATGCGTGGCTCCGGAAGGGGGACACGGCGGATGGCGCCGCGCCCCCGGATCGTATCCCCGGCGCGGATCGACCCCTCGGTCCGGGCGGGCTGCCGGCCGGCGGGGCGCCTACCCGCCCCGGCCGTACTCGACGAGGGTCTGCGTCGTGCCGCCGGGGCCCCGCACGCGCACGAGGCCGCCGAAGGGGACCTCGTCGCTGCGCGTGACCTCCGCCTCGCCCTCCCGCGACGTCGTCGCCGAGAGGGGGCGGCCGTTCACCGTCACCGTCTCCGCGGTCCCGGCGCTCGCGCGGGGCGCGTCGGCCGCGCGCGTCTCCTCCGCGCGGGCGGAGGCGATCTCGACACCCGCGGCGTCGGTCGTGCGCGACTCGACGGTGAAGCGCACGCGGTCGCCCTCGACGCGCAACGCGCGCCACGAGATGCGCGTCAGCGACTCGCTCCCCGCGACCCGGACCTCCCACGTGGCCCAGTCTCCGGCGCGTGTCGGGCGTGCCGCGGCCGGCGCGGGAGCGGGCGGGGACGGCGAACCGGGCGCCGCGGGCG
>DATLLK010000162.1:0-3290 GCA_035537895.1 Planctomycetota bacterium | reverse complement strand
TCGACGGGGTCTTCGCCCCGGATGCCCTGCGGCGTCTCCCAGTGGATGACGCCGTCCGCGAGGATCTCTCCCTTCGTGTCCCTTACGACGCCTTCGATCTCCCGCGCCCGCTCGAGGCGAACCTCCGTGTTGCGGCGGCTCCACCCGGGATCGAGCCACGGGGCGAATCCGTCGGCGCTGACCCAGAGTTGCCCCGCGGCGACGTCGGGGCGCAGCGACAGCGACGCGACGCCCGCCTCGTCGCTCGTTGCGCCCGCGATGCCTCTCCCTTGCCCGTACGGCGGGTAGATGCGCTGTCGTCCCGGATTCACGCGAAGCCCGTCATCGGCGTCAGCGGCGGGGGGCGCGTAGAGCGTGACGCTCGCCTTCGGCAGGGACCGGCCCTCCGCGTCGGTGACGCGAATGGTCACCGGCTCGAGTGCAGCGATGCGCAGGGTGGCTACCGCCGCGCCGACGGCGACGTGGACGATGCCGAATGTCCACCGCACATCCGGGTTCGTCCTGACCTCAACCGTCCGCCCTTCTGCAAGTCCGGCCCATCGCGCGACGCCCGCGTCATCGGTGCGCCGGGTCTGCAGAGCCCGTGGCCGCCATACCGGGCGGGCGGGGCGCGTGTCCCACTCGGTGATGCTTGCGTGCAGACTGCGACCAGGCACGGGGCGGTCCTTCTCGTCCACCACGCGCACGACGACGACGCCGGCGCCCGTGGCGTCGGACACGCGACCCCGCGGCACGGCCACGCCGTCCTCCATACGGTAGCCCTCCGCCGACTCGCGATCGTTCGCCGCGAGCAACGGGCCGGTGGGCTCCGTCGGTGACTCTTCGCCGACGTCGGTGCGTTCCGGCGTGCCGCGCGGGGACTGGGCGATCCACGCGACGAAGGCGGCGCCCGCGAGGACCGCGAGCGCACCAGCCAGGAGGTGGCGGCGGCGTCTGTGCACGGAACTCCGCAGGATCCTATCGCCGGGCCCGCGAGCGCGTCGGCCTATCGGGCGGTCGGGACGAGGAGCAGATCCTCCCCAGCCAGGACGTCGGCTTCCAGCGTTTCGCGCACGCGTACGTTTCCATTGCGCACCGTGCCGTTGTGCTCGACGACGGCGACCACGTGCCAGCGGCCCGGAGGGAGCGCGGGGAAGCGCTGCGCCTCACCCGACCGTTCCAGGTCGAACACCGCCCCATGCTCGTCCAACGCCCAGGCGTCCCGGATCCAGGCGAGGGTGGGTCGGTCGAGCCGTACATGCGTCGGCAGACCGCGCGCCGCCACGACCCTGACCTCGGGTCCGCCCGCCCGCACGTCGGCCCGGAGGAACGTCCGTCCTTCGCCGTCCGGCAACATCCAGAGCACGTAGGGCCTGCGGCTAGGAAGGGCGGGGAACACGACGCGACCCCAGTCGTCCGACATCCGGACGTCGAGAGGCACCGACCCCGGAACCTCCGCGCTCAGACCCGGGATCTCCGGAATGGGGACGAGGCGACTCACCGGAGGAAGGGGAGCCGTTCCTTCGATCTGCTGCCGCAGAGCCAGGAACACCGGACCCTCCACGCCCTCGACGAGCACCGTCAGGTCCGCGACGGGTGGGAGCACGAGGCGCACCTTCGTGGCTCCGACCTCCGTCGCGACGTGCTCCCAGTCCTCCGTGAAGGCCGATCCCTCGGGCGGCATTGCCCAGATCTGGACGGCGCCCTCGCCCAATCGTCCCAGGACGAAGCGGCCATCCTCGCGCGAGACGCCCTGCACGACCTTGCCCTCGGGCCACGCGACGTTTCGCGCGTGGACGCGCGCGCCGCTCACGGGACGCCCCTCGGCGTCCTGCACCTCTCCCGCGACGCCCGGTCCACCGGGCAGGACGGTCCTCTCCTCGAACGGCACGTCGTACACGGCGTCGAGATCCGTCCGGTTCGCGGGCGGGTGGATGCTCACACGCATTGCAGCGGGGTCCGCCGGCTGCCGGAGCGGCACCTGCGCCCATCCGTCCGCGTCACTTCGGACCCGCCAAGGCGTTCCGTGCGGCGGATTGAGGGCCACCTCCGCACCGAAGACCGGCCTCCCCTCCGGGTCGAGAGCGCGGAACCAGACGCCGGGACGTCCGAGGATCTTGATGGTGACCTCGTCGGTGCCCGCACGCGCGGTCACGTACGCATCGGCGAGGTCGCCACCCTCGGGGTGCGTCGCGCCGGACACGACGAGGAACACCTCGCCATCGGGCACGGAGGCGAACGCGAAACGGCCGTCGGCGTCGGTCCGGGCGCGGGCGACCACGCGACCCGTGAGGGCCACGGTGTCGCGCTCGCGCTCGGGCGCGTCGAGCGTCAGCACGACGTCGGCGCCCGGGATCCGGAACCAGTCGTCCGTCGTGACGACGCCATGCAGGGCGGGTGGCGGGCCCGCGCGCGTCGCCGGCTCGGGGGCGGGCGCGCCCGGTGGGCGCTCGCCGACGTGCCCGCGAGGCGGAGCGTCGAGCCCTGCGGACGAGCCTCCGTCGGTCGCGTCGGACCGCTCCGGCGGGGCGCCTTGCGACCTCCACGCGTACGCGACCGACAGGAGGAGGACCGCTATCCCGAGGAGGAACCAGCCGACGGTGTCCTTTCCTCGATGGTCCATGCGGTTCCTCGAAGGACCGCAGTCTACGTCCGCGCCTCGGTCCCGGGCGTCAGGGCTGCGCGGCGGGGTGATCCCAGCGGAAGGCGAGGTCCTGCGGGACGCGACCCCCGGCGAGGTGCTCCCGGACGACGCGCTCGGCCGCCGCGGGCGTCACGCCGCAGTACCACGTGCCGCCCACGTCGGCCCCCGGCGCGGGACGCGCCGCGTAGACGACGAGGTTGGGGGAGAGGGCGCAGAGGTTGAGGCACGTCGCGCGCGTCGTGCGCACGCGCGTGTCGAGCCCGACCGCGTGGATCGCGTTGCGCATCGCGCGGCCGGGCGCCCCCTGTCCCTTCTCGGTGCAGGAGGTCCCTTCGCACAGGACGACGTGCCAGTCGAACGGAGGGTGGGGGACGCGAGCGTCCATGCCGGGAGGTTAGCGCCCGCCGGCGAGGAACGCTTCGGCGATCCGCGCCGCCTGCTCCTTCGATCCGCCCGCGGGGGCGGCGTCCACGACGACCACGCGCGCGGAGGCACCCATCGCGGCGGCGAGCGCGTCGGCCGCCGCGCTCGCCGCGGCGCGGTCCGTGAACGTCGCCTCGGCCACGAGCGCGTCGGTCGGCGCGGAGAGCGCCGCGGTCGCGGCGCGCAGGAGGGCGGCCCCGAGGAGCGGCGGGGACGCTTCCTCGACGACGCGCGCGGTGCCCGC
>DATLLK010000161.1:0-7704 GCA_035537895.1 Planctomycetota bacterium | reverse complement strand
CGGGGGGCCAGTCCCGGACCCCGGGTCACTCGACTCGGGGGCCGATAGCATGCCGCCCGTGGCACGCCGCGCGGTCGTCACCGGAGCGTTCAGCTACATCGGCTCCGCGGTCGCGAGCGAGCTGCTCGCGCGCGGGTGGACCGTCCACACGCTGACGAACCGGCACCCGCCCGCGGAGGGCGGCGCCGTGACCCACGCACCCCTCCTCTTCGACGCGGACCACCTGGCGCGGGAGCTCCACGACGCCGACCTGTTCGTGAACACGTACTGGATCCGCTTCCCGCACGAGGGCGAGACCTTCGATTCGGCCGTCGAGCACGGTCGCATGCTCGTCGCGGCGGCCGTGCGGGCGCGCGTCGGGCGCCTCGTCCACGTCAGCGTCAGCAACGCGGCGGCGGACTCGGGCCTCGGGTACTACGTCGGGAAGGCGCGCCTCGACGACGCCGTGCGCGCGGCCGGGCTGCCCCACGCGATCGTGCGGCCGACGCTCGTCGTCGGGTCCTCCGACGTCCTCACGTCGAACGTCGCGTGGTGCCTGCGGCGCTTCCCCGTGTTCCTCCTGCCCCGCGGCGGTCGCTACCGCCTGCAACCCGTCACCCTCGCCGACACCGGCCGCATCGTCGCGGACGCGGCCGAGGCGCAGGTCGACCTCGACGTGGACGCCGCGGGGCCGACGACGCTCACCTTCGCCGACTTCGTCCGCCTGCTCGCGCGGGCGATCGGCGTCCGCCGGCTCCTCCTCGGCGCGCCCGACGGCGTCGCGCTGGCCGCGCTCAAGGCGGTCGGGTGGTTCCTTCGCGACGTCGTCCTGACGCGGGAGGAGCTCGAGGGCCTCGCGCAGGAGCGTCTCGTGTCGCACCGTCCCCCGCTCGGGCGGGAGTCCGTCGAGGACTGGATCCTCGCCCATGGGGAGACGCTCGGCCGGCGCTACGTGAACGACCTCGATCGCCACGTCGGCCGCGAGCGCACGACGCCGATCCTCGCGCCGTGAGCCCCAAGCGTCCCGAGGGGCCGCGCGGCAGGGCGGTCCGCGTAGGATCCTCCCTTCGCGGAGCCCGCCCATGCGACGCCGTCTCGCCGTGACCCTGCTGCTGACGCTGCTCTGCGCCCCCGCACGGGCGCAGGACGCGCCGCGCGCCGCCAAGCCGCCGCCGGCCCCGCCCCCGGAGGGCATCCGATGGGAGCGCGACTTCCAGGCCGGCCTGCGCCGGGCCGCGAGCGAGGGTCGTCCTCTCTACCTCTGCGTCAACGCTCTGCTCGACCAGGGCGAGGCCGGCAACAGGATGCTGTGGGCGGAGTACTACCCGTCCAAGGCCGTGGGGGCGGCCACGCGCGGGATGGTCTGCTGCGTGGCGAACGGGACGGACCACAAGGCGCTCCGGCGTCCCGACGGCACGGAGTCGTGCGGCATGTACGGGAGCGGGACGTGCCAGGCCCACCGCGACGCGCTCACGTGGGCGCTCCAGCGGTTCAGCCCGGACGGCGAGACCCTCGTGAGCCCGTCGCACCACCTGCTCGACCCCGACCTGCGCGAGGTCTACGGCGTCGACTTCATGCAGGGCGCGCTCCCGCCGGCCGCGCTCGAGGGCTGGTTCGTGCGCCTCTCGCCGCGCCTCGCGCTCCGCTCGGTCTGGACGGAGCGCGAGTCCCGACTGGCGGCGCTCGCGGCGACGAAGACGGCGGATCTCGGCAAGGCCGCCGCCGCGTGGGTCGGCGAGCGGGACCCGTACGCGCCCGCCGCGCTCGTCGCCGCGATCGACACGGAGGCCGACGCGGCCCGACGCGACGCGTTGCGTTCCGCGCTGGCGAACGCCGGGCCCGACGCGGTCCCGGTCCTGCACGACGCCGTAGAGGCGGCGACGTCCGCGCCCGACGTGGACCCCGACGCCGCGATCGCCTGGGTCGCGGTCGCGTGCGCCGTCGATCGCGAGGGACTCGGCGCGTGGGCAGCGGGCCGCGTCGCCGTCCGTGCGCAGGGCGACCTCTCCGCTCGCGCGTTGGAGACGCTCCGTGGCGAGGGGGCCGACCCGGCATCGTCGACGACCGCCGTGCGGTTCGCCCTGAACGAGGCCCTCGCGTTGCGCGGCGACAAGGCCGCGGCGCAGGCGCTCGTGGCCGACGCGGCGACGGCCGGGCTCCCGTTCGCGCGCGCGGCGCGCGCGCTGCGTCGCGCGAGGGTCGCCGTCCCCGAGGGCCCGGAGCCGGACGGTCGCGACGCCCGTCGCGAGGCCTGGCTCGCGGCGACTCCGGAGGAGATGTTCGGCCGGTCGGCCGCCGCGCGCGACGCGCTGAAGGACCCGATCGAGGAGGTGCGCGTGGCGGCGGCCCTCGCGTTGCGCCGCGCGGGCGACGGCGCGGGCGCGGACATCCTCCTGGCGGCCCTCGCCGATCCCGTGGAGGGACCGGACGTGCGCGCGGCGCTCGTCCAGATCGCGGGCGCGGACCGCGGGGACGACCCCGCCGTGTGGGAGGACGTCGTGCGCGTCGCCCCGGGAGGTGGCAAGTGACCCCGCGCTCCGCGTGGCGGACGGCCGGACTCGTCGCGGCCCTCGTGCTCGCGGCCGCCCCCGCCCGCGCGGCTGACGACGAGGACGAGGCCGCCGCGCGCGCCCGCGCCGTCGTCCTCCTGGCGGCCCGGGCGAAGGACCCCGCGCGCCTCGGAAAGGCGATGGACGCGGCGCTCACCGACCTCGTGGGTCCGAGCGCGGTCTTCCCCGACGTCGGGGCGCTCGCGGACTGGCTCGGGACCTTCCCTGACGACGTGACGGGTCTTGCGGCCGTCCGCAGCCGGCGCGCATGGCACTACGTGACGGCCAAGCGGGGCGGCGACGCGCTGCCGCTCCTCGACGGGGTGCTCGAGGCGGATCCCGGGAACGGCGTTCTTCGGGCGTACCGCGGAGAGGCCCGCCGGCAGACCGGCGACCTGCCGGGCGCCGTCGAGGACTTCCTGCGGGCGCTCGACGACGGCGCAACCGACGACCACGTCGTGCCGTCCGTGCGGCGGATCGTCTTCGACGTGCGCCGCTTCCCCCCCAAGGGGGCGCCGGACGACGCGCTCCCCGCCTACGTCACGGTGGTGGCGCCGCTGCTCGCCAAGCGCGACCTCGCGGACGTGCGGATGGCCTTCGTCGAGTGGCTCGACTACGACGCGGGCAAGGCGCGCACGGACGCCGCGCGCGCGGCGCGCCTGCGCGCCGAGGCGGTCCGGCAGGCGGGCTTCGCGGTCCGGCTCGAGCCCGCCGCCGAGGACCGGGTTCGGCTCGCCCGCATGGCGTACGACGCCGGCCTGTGGCGCCGGGCGATCCCGGCCGACGCGGCGGGGGACCTTCCGACCCCGTTCGACCTCTTCGCCGCGTCGGTGCGGCTGGGCGAACGGCCGGGCGAGGAGGGGCACGAGATCCCCGAGGCCCTCTCCGCCCTGGCCGAGGAGGCGCTCGCGAAGGGGCGCTTCGTGCTCGCCGAGCGCCTCGCGCGCCGCCGGCTCGCGATCGGCGACAGCCCGGCGGCGGCGAAGGTTCTGCGCTCGCTTCCGCCCGACGTGGGCGACTGACCGGCGTGCGTCAGTGCGCCGCGGGGGTGGCGCGTGCGACCGCCGTCCCCTCGAACGTCCGCTGCTCGAGGACGGTGGCGCCGTCGGGGCCGAAGACCGTCACGACGCTCGGCGGGTGGCGGCGCGCCGCCCACTCGGCCAGGGCGATCGCGTCCTCCAACCGGGCGCGGGCGCCCAGGAACTGCGGCACGGCCGACTGGATCACGTCGTACAGGAGGTCGAGACGGGGGCGGACGGCGACCGTGAGCATGGGGAGGCGTTGTACCCCGAGGCCGTGAACGACCAAGGGCGGAGTGAGTCCGTCCCCCCTGTCGGGTAGCCCGTTACGGTGCCCGTCACGCCTCCCCGCGCCCGCCGCCCCGCGCCGCCCGCGAAGGCTCCCTCGCTCCCCGCCGGGGTCCCGCGGTTCCCGTACGTGGACCGGACGCGCCACCCGACGATCAACCTCGTCTTCCTGGCGCCGTTCCTCCTCATGTACATCCTCTGCTGGTGGTCCGTCGGCGACGCCGTCGAGACCCAGGCTGCCGCCTCCCTTCGCTCGCTCCTGCGGCTCTTCGGACCGCGGGGCCTGTTCGTCCTGACGCTGATCACCTGCCTCGCGCTCTGCGGAGTCGTCCTCGTGCGGTTGCGCGTCGCGCGCGCCGACGCGGGCGTCTATCCCGGGATGCTGATCGAGGGGATCGTCTACGGGCTCCTGCTCGAGCACATGGCGTGGATGCTCACGAAGGTCCTGCCGGTCGGAGAATGGATGGGCATCCCCCTCGCGCGCCTTCCCGCGGGCCTGCCCGAAGTGCGCGCGCTCGGCATCGCGATCGGCGCCGGGATCTTCGAGGAGCTGCTCTTCCGCGGCCTCCTGTGCATGGGCATCCTCCACGCGGTGCGCCACGTGCTGGGCGCCGACCGGTGGAGCTCGGGCGCCATCGCCGTCGTCGCGTCGGCGCTCCTCTTCTCCGCGTACCACCACTGGGGTCCCGGCGGGGAGCCGTGGAGCGCAATCAACTTCACGTTCCGGTTCCACGCCGGCCTGATCCTCGGCGCGATCTTCCTCGGCCGCGGGCTCGGCATCGCCGCCTTCGCCCACGGCTTCTACGACGCCCTCGTCCTCCTTGCGTAGCCGCGGCGCGCTGGCTGGGGGCGCTCAGGGCCGCTTCCTCCTCCTCGCGTACCAGGAAAGTACGCGTCGTCGTCGTCATCGGCCTTCCGCACCCCATCCAGCGTGCCGACCCGCCTCGGAGGGTTCTCGCGGAGGAAGACGGCGCGCAGCGGCTGGTGAGACGCCGGTCGGCTCGGTCTGCCAAGGATCACGCCGGCGCCGCGCCGAGAGTCAGCGCAGCCGGATCCCGTACTCGTCCCAGCGACGGTCCACGAGGGCGCGCGTCTCGGGGTCGACCTCCATCACGCGCGGGTAGCCGGGCTTCATCCGCGCGTCGACGACGACGGGAGCGAGGAGGCCCGTGTGGAAGCGCGCGGTGACCCGCTCGCGTCCATGGAGGTCGGCGGCCGGCTCCATGCGCGTGAAGGTCGTCCAGAGGAAGAGCTCGGGCGAGCGCGAGGCCTCCTCCGCGTCGTCGACGAGGACGAGCAGAGGCCATTCGGCGAACGCCGCGTGACGGGCGACCCGCTCGGCCTGCCCGCGTTCGTCCGCGAACGAGACCCCCTCCACCACGAGCGCGCCCGGGACGAAGGGGACCGCGCGCGCGACGCCCGCGGGGAGGTCGCCGTGGAAGGAGGTCGGGAGCGAGCGTCGCGCGGGCCCCGTCGCGAGCAGGATCGCCTTGCTCCCGCGGTTGACCGTCGGCCCCGTGTAGTCGAGCGTGTCCTGCGCGGTCTCGCCGAGGACGACGGCGTCGGTCCGCCAGTCCATCCGCGCGAGCACGTGGGGGAGCAGCGCGCGCACGTCGCGGATCGCGACCGCGTCGTCGTCCACGACGATCAGCACCTTCGTCAGCGAGAGCTGCCCCTCGCCGAGGATGCGCATGCCGTGGGCGAGCGCCTCCCGCGGGTAGCGCTCGCGCTTGACGCGCGCGACGGCGAGGCTGTGGAACCCGGTCTCGCCGAAGGCCCAGATGTCGCGGACGGCGGGCATCACGAGCGGGAAGAGCGGCGAGAGGAGGTCCTGGAGCCAGTCGCCGATGTAGAAGTCCTCCTGCCGAGGCCGGCCGACGACGGTCGCGGGGAAGATCGCGTCGCGGCGCCGAAAGACGCGGTCCACGTGGAAGACCGGGTAGTCGTGCGCGAGGCTGTCGTAGCCGAAGTGGTCGCCGAAGGGCCCCTCGGGCCTGCGCTCGCCCCGCGCGACGCGACCGCAGAGCGCGAACTCGGCCTGCGCCACGAGCGGGTGGGCGGATCGGCCCTTCACGCGCGGCAGCCGCTCGCCGAGCAGGAGGCTCGCGAGCAGGAGCTCGGGGACGTCCTCGGGAAGGGGCGCGATCGCGGCGATCACCATGGCGGGAGGGCCGCCGAGGAAGACCGTCGCGGGGAGGTCCTGACCCAGGCGCTCCGCCTCGTGGAAGTGGAAGCCCCCGCCCTTGTGGATCTGGAAGTGCATCCCCGTCGACGCCTTGCCGTGCACGTGCATGCGGTAGATGCCGAGGTTGGGCTTCCCCGACGTCGGATGCTCCGTGTGGACGAGGGGCAGCGTCAGGAACGGGCCGCCGTCCCCGCGCCACGACGTGAGGGCGGGCATCCGTCCGAGGTCGGGCGCCTCCTCGACCTCGGTCACGGGTCCCGCACGCAGGGAGCGCATCCCGACGCGCAGCCCCTCGAAGGCGAGCCCCCGGGCGGCCCAGAGCTTCCGGAAGGTCGGCGGGAGCAGCGTGTGGGCCGTCTCGACGACGCGCTCGACGAAGCGCCGCGGGCGGGTGCCGAACGCGAGCGAGGCCCGCTCCGTGGTCCCGAAGAGGTTCGTCACGAGCGGGAACGCCGCGCCCTTGCACCGCCGGAAGAGCAGCGCGGGCCCGCCCGCGGCGATGACGCGGCGGTGGACCTCCGCGACCTCGAACCGCGGGTCCACCTCGGTCTCGACCTCGAGCAGCTCGCCTCGCGCGCGGAGCAGGTCGAGGAAGTCGCGCAGGCTTCGGACGGGGGCGTTCTCCATCGCGGGCGGATGCTACCGGGCCCCGGGCGAAGGCGCCCGCAACGCCCGCGGGAAAGGCCGGAGCCCGAGTCGCACGGTGCTACGCTCCCGACCCCATGCGGATCGTCGTGGGCATCTCCGGGGCTAGCGGCACCGTCTACGGGGTGCGTCTCGTCCAGCGTCTCGCCGAGGCGGGCGCGGACGTGCGCCTCTCGATGAGCCGTACGCTCGCGACCCTGTTCCCGGTCGAGCTCGGCATGCCGTGCGACGTGGACGCGCCCGACCTGCGCGCGATCTTCGGTCCGGACGCGGCGCTCCGGATCACGTACCGGCGCCCCGAGGAGGTCGGCGCCGACGTCGCGTCGGGCACCTTCCCCGTCGACGGCACGGTGATCTGCCCCGCGAGCACGGGGCTCCTCGGGCGCGTGTCCGTCGGCGCGTCCACGAACCTCCTCGAGCGCGTGTGCGACGTCGCGCTGAAGGAGCGCCGCCGTCTCGTGCTCGTGCCGCGGGAGACGCCGCTCTCGGCGATCCACCTCGAGGCGATGCTGCGGCTCGCCAACGCCGGAGCCACGATCCTGCCCGCCATGCCCGGCTGGTACCACCGCCCGAAGACGACCGACGACCTCGTGGAGTTCGTCGTGCAGAAGGTGTTCGACGCGCTGGGCGTGCGGCGCGACCTCATCCGGCGGTGGGGGACGTGAACGGGCCCGCGGAGCTCGGCGGCCCGGCGAAGGTCTCCGTCCTCCGGCGGGTGCGCCTGTCGATGGAGATGATCCGGTTCAGCCACAGCGTCTTCGCGCTGCCGTTCGCCCTGCTCTCCCTGTTCCTCGCGAGCGGCGGCGTCCCCTCGCTCCGCGTCCTCGCCCTCGTCGTCGTGGCGATGGTGGCCGCGCGCAGCGCCGCGATGGCCTTCAACCGGATCGCCGACCGCGACGTGGACGCGCGCAACCCGCGGACGGCCGGCCGCCACCTCGTGACGGGGAGCCTCTCCCTCCCTTTCGCGTGGGGGCTGACGGTCGTCGCGTGCGCCGTGTTCCTCCTCTGCGCGTGGGCGCTCGGGCCGACGGCGCTCGCG
>DATLLK010000160.1:0-3450 GCA_035537895.1 Planctomycetota bacterium | reverse complement strand
CGAGCAGGCCCGCACGGCCCATCAGCCGCCGAACGCGGTCCTTGTCCACGCCGACCTTCCGCGCCCGAAGGCGAGCCCAGACCTTGCGGTAGCCCTCGCCGTGGAACGGGGACGCGGCCAGAACCTCCCGAATCATGGCGAGCAGGTCCTCGTCGGGCACGATCCCGCGCTTGGGCCCGGGACGGCCCGCTGGACGAGCCCCCTCGACCCGATCCCGACGGGCGTAGACGGTCGAGCGGGCGACCTCCAGGACGCGGCAGACGCGAGCCAGGCCGTAGGGACGCCGAACGGAGATCGAGCTGGCCTGGCTCAAGGCCTCGACCTCCGTGGGGCCAAAGGGAGGCCCGCCTCCAGTGCGCGCGCCCGCTCGAGCAGGAGCTCGTTGTCCATCGTGATCTCGCCGACCTTGGCGCGCAGGCGCTGGATCTCCTCGTCGCGCGCGTCGGCGTCGCGGGACTTGAGCGACGCCTGGCCCCCGGCGAGGAACTGCTCCCGCCACTGGCCCAGCGTCGCCCCGCTCACGCCCAGGTCGCGCGAGAGCGCGTCCAGCGCCTCGCCGCGAAGAAGCCGCAGCACGGCCTCCATCTTGCGGCGCGACGAGAACCGGCCCCGGTCGGCCGCGCCGTCGCCTGCGGCTCCTCCGGTCGCCCTACGGGCTCCCTCCGGAGCCGCAGGCGACGAGTCCTTCTTGCCCATGGACAGCTACCTCCTCGGGGGAATCGTCCCCCAGACGGCTGTCCAATCCAATCCCGGGGCGGGGGAGCCACGGCCAGCCTGACCGGGCATTGGCTCGGGTCCCCGCCGTGGGAGTGGACGTTCGAAGGAGACCGCATGCTGCGCCGGCAGGTCCCGCAGGACGGGACGGCCCTGGTCGTGGTGGTGTGCGGTCTCGGGCTGCTCGCGATCGGCGCGCGTCCCTTGTGGCGCTGGCGCCGCGCGCGGTCGGGAGCCTCGCTCAGCGGGCAGCCGGGAGGAGGAGGACGATGCCGGAGCTTCCCGCCTCGGTCGTGACCTCAGGCCCCGTGGGCCTTCCGGGCCCGGTGGAAGCCGGCCGGCGCGGGCGCGGCGACCGACGGCACGCCCTGAGCCCATCGAACACGAGGACCGGGCACCCCCTCACCTCGCAATTCCGCGTGCCCGGCCGAGCCTCTCGCCGGGACGCGCTTTTGGACGACCGCCGGGACGGCGGACCTCCAAGATACTCCCGTTCGGTGTGGCGATCTCGCCGTCCGGCCCGCACGGGCGGCGACGCCGATCAAAGCGGCGTACGATCTCGTCGGAGGACCTCGGTGCGTTCCAGGAACATGGCCTGCACGGGTTTCCGCCGCGCGCGGGCGCTGCTGGCGCTCTCCGCCCTGACCCTGCTGGCCGCGCGGCCGGCCACCGGGACGCCGAGTTTCGATCTCTACATCTCGACGGGGGGCGTGCGGGAACTCGCGGTGGGGCAGACGCTCGCGCTCCGCGCGCTCGATCCGCCCACGACGTGCCTCCCGCCGCCCTACACCGGCACGCGGAAGGCGCCCGTGCCGCCCGCCGCGATGCCGATCGTATGGAGCGTGGAGCCGGCCGGCCTCGTGACGATCTCGCAGGACGGGCTGCTCACCGCCGTGGGAGCAGGTGCGGTCACCGTGACGGTCGCATGCCGCAATCCGAAAGCCAGGGAGTGCGATCTCACCTCGCCCGGTCGGACCAGGCTCAACATCTACAACGAGCTTCCGAACGGACGGCTGCCGCACCTCGCCGGAGGCCCCGCGATCGAGAGCTTCCATCTCCAGTGGGACGCGACCCCGTTCCAGAGCCGCCATGAGTTCATGCTATCGATCGCCGGCGCCGCGTTCGCGTGGGGCGCGAGCCTCCGCACGCCCGCGACCCCCGACGCCCCGTTCCCGTGGGTCCTCGTCCCGGAGAAGGACCGCCGAGCCTTCGACGACGAGGAGGGTTCCGACGAGAAGAGCGTGGCGCGGCATCGCGCGAGCGTGACGGCCGCGCAGCTCACCATCTCGTCATGGACGGACGGGATCCTCTCCGGCCGCCTCGAACTGAAGACGACACGCGGCGTCGAGTTCGACACGACGTTTCACGCCCGCCTCGCCGATCGCGACGGCGTGCTCGCCAAGGCGGCGGCGCGCACGAAGGAGTCGGAAGGTGGCTCGCCCGCGCCGGGCGCCGGGATGCGGTAGGCGAGGACGAGTCGTCGAGTCGCCCCTGCGCGGCCCTCTCGGCCGCGGCTCGCGCCTTGGGCCAGGCGGATCGGCGTGGACGACCTCGACCGCCCGCGGGGGGCTGCCACGGCATGTATAGTCCGCCAGCATGGTGTCCCCGAAGCTCAAGGAATCCACGGCCTCGGCCGTCGCCCGCGCCCTGAACAGGGTGCTGCTGGCGGTTCCGTCCTCGCGCGAGGTGGACGCCGCCGATCCCACGTCGCGGGCGAGACACCTGCGGACCCTCGCCGCTCGGAAGGCCGCGGGGATCTCGACCGGCCTGTCGCTGGCGCCGGGACCCGCCGGCATGCTCACGGTCCTCCCCGACCTCATGGCCATCTGGCGCGTGCAGTCCTCCCTGGTCGCGGACATTGCGAGCGCGTACGGAAAGTCGGGCGCCCTGACGCAGGAGTCGATGGTCTATTGCCTGTTCAAGCACGGCGGCGCCGCCCTCCTGCGGGACTTGGTCGTCCGGGTGGGAGAGCGGGCCGTGATCCGACGCGCATCGCTCCGGTTGATGCAGGAACTGCTGGGGAAGATCGGAGTCCGCGTCACGGCGCGTGTCGTCGGACGAGCGGCGTCCCGGTGGATTCCGATCGCAGGCGCCGTCGGGATCGGTGCGTACGCGTACTACGACACGAAGAAGGTGGGAGACAACGCGATCGAGTTGTTCTCGGCCGCCCGGATCGAAGTCGCTCCGCATGAGGCTGGCCGCACCACCGTGGCCTCCTGACCGACGGCCGGATCCACACCGGGGAATGCCCGGTTGCCGGGTCCCCGCGGACTGCCCGGGGCCGCAGCCGCCGGACGAAGTCCACGCCTCGGGCATCGAATCGATGTGCGTCTCCGCCTGCCCCGAAACGTAAAGGAACTCGTCGAGGAACTCGGCGCGGACAAGGTCGGCAGGCTGGCCGCGGCGCTCGCCTACTTCGCGATCTTCGCCATGCCGGGCCTCCTGCTCTTCGTCACCTCGCTCGCGGGGGCGCTCTACGGCTTCGACGCGGTCGAGCGCGCGCTGCGCGTGCAGATGGGCGGGCTCACGGGCGACGCGGGATCCCAGATCCTCAGGGACATGCTCGAGCACGCGAACCCGCTCGGCCGCGGCACGTGGCACGCGAAGGCGCTGGCGGGCGCCGGCGTCCTCCTCGGCGCGACGGGCTTCCTCGTCCAGTTCGAGGACGCGCTCGACACGATGTGGTGCGCCGAGGAGGACGCCGGCGCCCGCCAGCGCCTTCGCGTGCCACGTGCC
>DATLLK010000159.1:0-4726 GCA_035537895.1 Planctomycetota bacterium | reverse complement strand
CGACTGGGCCGTGTGGAGCGACGCCGGCCGGGTCCGCCTGCGGGTCGTTCGGCGGCAGGGGGACCACGTGCGCCTCGAGTCGGCGCGGCCCGACGTCCCGCCGCTGCGCGTCCCGGCGGCGCGCTTCACGCCCGCGGGCGTCGTCGCCTGGGTGTTCCGCCCGATGAAGGGCCCGCCCGAGGCCCGGTAACGGGGCAGCGAGACGGCGGACGCGGCGGCGCTTTGGGGCAGCTGCCTCGCGGACCGCCCGCTACTTGCGCGCGCCCTTGGCGTCGAGCCAGGCGATCCAGTCGGTCGCCTGCTTCCTGCCCGCGTAGTCGTCCTCGTAGGCGAGCGCGAGGAACCGCTGCAGGTGCGTGCGGGCCTTCGCCTCGTCGCGGACGGCCGCCGGTGTCCCCGGGTCGCACAGGAGCGTCCCGAGGCTCAAGTGCGCCTCGGCGAGGCTCGGGTCGAGCGTGACGGCCTGCTCGAAGGCGCGGCGCTCCGCCGCCGGGTCGTGGCGGCGGTCCCGATCGAGGATCGCGAGGTTGTAGATCGTGCTCGCGTCGAGCGGGAACAGCTCGGCGGCGCGGCGGAACGCGGTGGAGGCGCCCGCCCGGTCGCCCTTGGCGCCGAGGACGACGCCGAGGTTGTGCCAGGCGCGGTGGAACCGGGCGTCGCCGCGCAGGACCTCCCGGAAGACGGCCTCGGCCGAGTCGTAGTCGTTGCGGTGGACGTGCACGACCCCGATGTTGTTGCGCAGGTTGACGTCCTCGGGGCGCAGCTCGGACGCCGCAAGGAAGTGCGTCAGGGCCTCGCGCGACTCGCCGAGCTGGTCCTCGGCCACGCCGAGGTTGTTGAGCGCCGCCGCGTCGTCGGGGTCGAGCGCGAGCTGCTCGAGGTAGTGCGCCTTCGCCTCGGCCCAGCGGCGCGCCCGCGCCGCGCGGTCGCCGAGCACGCCCTGTGCGCGCGCGCGCACGCGGTCCGTGGCGCCCGCGCGGGCGGCCGCGGCGAGGATCCCGTCCTCGGCCTCCGTCTGCGCCTGGGGTTTGTCGGCGACGGAGAGGACGAGGGAGGCGTTGACGGTGGCCGCGTCGAGGGAAGGGTCGAGCTCGATCGCCTTGGCGAAGTGGGCGGCCGCGGCGCCCTCGACGCCCCGGCGGAAGGCGAGCGCGCCGAGGTTGTTGCGGGGGACGGCGTCGGTCGGGCCGAGGCGGATCGCGGCGCGGTAGGCCGCCCGCGACTCGTCCAGCCGGTTGAGGCGTTCCAGCGCGACGCCCCGGTGGTTCTGCGCGCGCGCGGACGTGGGGGCGATGCGCGCGGCCTCGTCGGCGGCGGCGAGGGACTCGGCCGCGCGGCCGAGCGCGAGGAGGACGCTCGCCCGGTTCAGCCGCGAGAGGACGTCTTTCGGGTCGAGGGCGCCGGCCTTCTCGTAGGCCACGAGCGCCTCCTCCTTGCGCCCCGACTTCGAGAGGATGTAGCCGCGGGCGACCCACGCCCGGGCGGTCGCCCCCTCGGCGACGACGGCGGCCTCGCTCTTCTCGAGCGCGACGTCGATCTCGCCCTTGGCGGCGGCGGCGAGCGCCTCCGCGATCGGGTCCCCCTCGGCCCGGGCCGGGTGCGCGAGGGCGAGAGGGGTCAGCGCGAGGAGGACGAGGAGGAGGCGGCGCATGGCGCCAGAGGGTACCGTGGGATACCCACTCTCGGAGCCCCGGACCTTACGCGCCGCACGGGCCCCGGGATCGCCCTCCTCCCATGCGTGCCCTTCCCTACCTCCCGCTCCTCGCCCTCTGCTTCGTCCTCGACCTGGCCGTCGCGACCGAGGGCGTGTCGATGGCCGCCGGCGAGCGGGGCTGGCGAGCGGCCGAGGGCTCGGCCGCCATCCCGAGGATCGTCGTGCTGGGCTTCGACGGCGTGGACCCGCGCGTCCTGCGGGAGTACGTGGAGCGGGGCGAGCTCGCGGCGATGCGGGCGCTGATCGAGGCGGGCGGGCTCCACCTCCTCGAGAGCGAGATCCCGCCGGAGTCGCCCGTCGCGTGGGCGTCGATCCTGACCGGCGTCAACCCGGGCCGCCACGGCATCTTCGACTTCGTCGTCCGGGACCCGGCGACGACGGGCTACCGGCCGGTCAACGGGATGGTGGACCTCGTGCCGCCGCGCTTCCTGTTCGGCGCCGTCCCGACCCGGCCTCCCCGCGTCACCTCGCGCCTCGTGCACGAGACCTTCGTCGAACGCGTCGCGAAGGAGGGCCACCGCGCGCTCGGTCTGCGGCCCCCGCTCGCCTTCCCCGTGCGCTCGACGCCCGGCGCGCGGCTCCTGTCGGGGCTCGGGACGCCCGACCTCGCGGGGACGAACGGGGCCTACGGGATCTACTCGTCGGGGCTCGGCCTCGGGCGCGAGTACACGATCTTCAACGGGCACCGGATCCACCTCGAGGGCGGCTCGACGGCGACGGCGTTCGACACCTACCTCGAGGGCCCCTACGACCGGCGGCGGCGCGCGGCGGACGGCGGCTACCCGCGCCTCTCGACGCCGCTGCGGTTCGAGCGGCAGCTGCCCGACGGGCCCGTCACGATCGAGGTCGGGGGCGAGCGGGCCGTGGTCGCGGCCGGCGCGACGAGCCCCTACATGACCGCCACGTTCCGGCTGCCGACGCTCCCGCCGTGGACGTTTCGCGGCCGCGTGCGATTCCGCGTGCAGAACGTCGAGCCGCTGGAGGTGCTGGCGGAGCCCGTCCAGCTCGATCCGTCGGCGCCGGCGCTGCCGATCTCGACGCCGGGCGACTACTCGAAGGACCTCGAGCAGCGCTACGGGCCCTACCCGACGATGGGCTGGCTCGAGCTGACGTTCCCGTTGAACGACGGCGTCCTGCCCGACGAGGCGTTCCTGAAGCACCTCCTCGAGCTGATGGAGCGCGACCACGCGATGCTGCTCGGCGAGATGGGGCGCGGCGCGCGGTGCGTGTTCCACGCGTTCACGCCGACGGACCGCGCGGCGCACTGCTTCTGGTGGCTGCGCGACCCGGGCCATCCCGTCCACGACACGGCGAACGCCGCGCGGTGGAAGGGCCGCGACCCGGTCCTCGAGGTCTACCGGCGCATGGACCAGGTGGTGGCGGACGTGCGCGCGCGCCTCGCGCCGGGCGAGGTGCTGCTCGTCGTGTCCGACCACGGGTTCCAGTCGTTCCGCTACGAGATGAACGTGAACCAGTGGCTGATCAACGAGGGCTACCTCGTGTTGAAGGCCGGGGAGGAGTCCGGCACGCGCGACCTGACGCAGTTCTTCGGCGAGGCGATCAGCGCGGACTCCGTCGACTGGGGCAGGACGCGCGCGTACGCGCTCGGGCTGGGGCAGATCTACGTGAACCGTCGCGGGCGCGAGCCCCAGGGGATCGTCGCGGCCGGCGAGGTGGCGCCGCTGATCGCGGAGCTGCGAACGAAGCTGATGGCCGCACGCGACCCGCGTCACCCCGAGGCGCAGGTGATCCGCGAGGTCTACGACTTGACGCGGCTCTACCACGGTCCGAAGGCGGCCGACGCGTCGGAGCTGCAGCTGGGCTTCGGGCCCGACTACCGCGTGTCGTGGCAGACGGCGCTGATGGGCGAGCTGCGGCCGGCGGGGAGCGCCGTCTTCGCGGACAACCTCTTCCCCTGGTCGGGCGACCACTGCTCGACGGACCGCTCGCTCGTGCCGGGGATCCTGCTCGCCAACGTGCGGATCCCGCCCGCGCCGGCCGAGCGCCCCTATTCGGTCCGGGACGTCGCCCCCACCGTGCTTCGCCACTTCGGGATCGACGCGAGCCACCTGGACGGGAAGCCGATCCCGCTGCCGCCGCGCGCGCCGCCGGCGGGTCCGCCGGCCGACGGGCGCTAAGGTCCGAGGAGCTTGCGCAGCACGGCGTCGAGCCGGCCGCGCGCCGAGGCGACGAGGAACGGCGAGCGCGTGGCGGGGGCGCCGCCCGACCGGAACTCGGGCGCGAAGTAGAGCTGGCCGACCTCGGACGTCCCGGCGAAGCGGCGCAGGAACGCCGTGTTGGCCTCGAGCACCACGCGTCGCGCGGCGTCGAGCGGCGTCAGGTCCGAGTGGAGCGTCAGGGCGAGCGCGCGGTAGCGCTCGATCTCGACCCCGGCGGACTCGACACCCACCCGCACGCGACGGTCCCCGTCGCAGGACGCGCACCGACCGGTTCCGGCGCACGCGGGGCACGGGGACTCCCCGCGGGCCGCCCCGAGCTCCTGCCCGCTGCCACCGCACCAGCCGCACACCCCGCGACCGACCGCGAGCAGGTACGTCTTCGCGGCGGCCGGCGGGACGTGGAGGAGGTCGCCGACGAGCTCCGCCGTGCGGTCGTCGCCGAGCGTCTGGCGGCGCGCGCGGAGGCCTTCCTCCTCGGGCGGGGTGAGGCAGTGGAGGCAGTACGGGCTGTCCTCTTCGGCGGCCGCGACCCAGTCGAACGGCTCGCGGCACGACGGGCACCGGATCGCGTACATCGCGACGTTCGTCCGGCACTGCGGGCAGTGGGCCGAGCCGCTGCGCCACACGACGTTGGGCTTGTCGAGGGCGAGGAGCGAGAGCAAGGCCAGCGCGACGAGCACCGCGCAGATCACGACCGCCCAGCCCATGGACCTCGGGACCGTCACGGCTAGCGCCTCCTCCTTCGCCGCAGGGCGAAGGGGGCCGATGGTACGCCGAGGTCGCCCGCCGCCCCTACCGCCGGTCGCGCCGCCCCTTCGAGGCGGGCCGCACG
>DATLLK010000158.1:0-5318 GCA_035537895.1 Planctomycetota bacterium | reverse complement strand
GGCATCGACTTCAGCTGGCGCAGGAGGTCCGCGAAGAGCTCCGGCCGCTTGCGGATGATCTCGACCAGGTCGCTCGACACCTTCCCCGCCAGGGCGAGGAGGACGTCCGCGTCCTCCCCCAGCTCGCTTGCGAGGCGGCGGATGGTCGCCTCCGATGGCGGGGCCTCCTCGTCCCGCTCGACCTTGCTCAGGTAGGACGCCTGGATCCCGACGCGTTCGGCGACCTGGCGGACCGAGTACGCGCGGTCCTTCGACCGCAGGGCTTCCCGCCGCGTCCGGACCCAGGTACCGAATGTCTTGCGCATGTGTATAGTGTGTAGGAACAGGTACACAAAAGCAAGCCCTGCCCTGACCAACCCCCCGCCGGAACTCGCGGGGGGCCGGGGCGTGAAGTCCCCGAACAGTCGGCGTCTCACCCGCACCCAGCTGTCGTGGTTGAGCGGTACCGAGTTCCCCTCGACTACTCGTAGATCATCCAGAGGGGGCCGGGGAAGAGCCAGGAGAGGCCCTCGCGGAGGCGGTCGCGCCAGTTCTCCCAGGTGTGGCCGTCGCGCGACTCGACGAAGCGGACCTCCATGCCGGCGCGCTCGAGGAAGGGCGCCATGCTGCGGTTCTCGTAGATCAGCGACTCGTAGACGCCGCAGGAGAGGAAGACCTTCTCCGCGGGGCGCCCGGGCTTCGCGCGGAACGCGTTGACGAAGCTCGCGACGGGGTCGAACATCGGACCGCGCTGCGAGCGCCCGATGTCGGTGAACGCGAACGAGCCCGACTGGAGGAGGAGGCGCCCGAAGGTGCGCGGGTAGCGCCACGCGGCGTAGAGCGAGGCGACGCCTCCGAGGCTCGCGCCGAGGAGCCCGCGCGCCGCGGGATCGCGCTGGAGCGGCAGCATCCCCTCGAGCGCGGGGATCAGCTCCTCGACGACGAACCGCGCGTGGGCGGGGTTCGCGATGTACTCCGTCGAGCGGTCGGGCGACTGCGTGCAGGCCGCGACGATCGGCGGGATCTCGAGCCGGTGGATCAGGTTGTCGAGCACGACCTTCAACCCGGCGAAGCGCAGGTAGTCGAACCCGTCGTGGACGACGAGCAACGGATAGCGGCGCGTCATGCGCATCCGCGCGGGCAGGTAGAGGTGGACGGTGCGCGGCCCGCCGAGCGCCGCGCTGTCGAAGTCGCGGTCCTCGAGCGTCCCGGGCCGTGCCTCCGGGTCCTCGAGCGTCCAGTCCGGGCGGACGTAGCCCTCGCCGTAGGCCACGGAGTTCGCCCCGTAGGGGTCGTGCGCCAGCTTCGGGTTGAGCGGGTCGCGAAGGAGGCGGACCTCCCCGCCGCGCTCGACGCGGAGCTTGTACTCCATGCGGGAGCCCGGCGGCAGGTCGATCGTCAGGTACCAGAGGTCGGTCCCCGCGACGCGCGCGAGCGGCGGGAACGGCGGCAGGCCGAAGATCGCGTGCCAGAGGGTCACGGAGTCGGCGCGCCCGCGCCAGGCAAACGTGACGCGGTCACCCTCGACGATCGGGAACGTCTGCTCCGCGAGGAACGCGTCGAGGCTCCCGTCGCCGGGGCCCCGACCCTCGATGAACGCCTCGATCCGCGACGTCACGGCGTGGTTCGCTCCGCGAGAACCCCGTCGGCGAGCAATTCGAAAGCCTGCCGTTCGACGAGCCCCTCCGCGGGGAGCCAATCGAGGCGCGCCCCCTCATCCATCGCGAAGCAGCGCGCGGGCGCGAAGCGCCGGGACAGGAGGCCGACGCGGGCCGGATCCGTCAGCCGCAGCCGCCGTCGGGCGTGGGGGAACGGCACGACGCCCTGGACGAGGCCGAGCCCCGGGGACATCACCTCGGCGTTCCCCGCGCCCTGGGGCGGGTCGTCGTGGAAGAGCACGACGCGCTCGGAGGCGACCATCGCCCCCGCCGACCACGCGAAGACGGGCAGGTGCTCGGCCATCTCCGGGACGCCGAACACGAGGAGGCGGTCGAGCAGCACCTGCACGTGGCCGCCCGCGAGCGCGAGCGCCTCGCAGCGGGCGAGGATGCCGGCGATCTCCGCGCGGTGCTCGAGGACCGCCTCGCGCTCGTCGAGCCGCCACTCCGAGGCGAACGTGTCCCAGAGCTCCCGCATGCGGACGACGTGCCGGGCGTCGAGCGCGCGCAGCGCCTCGATGGCCGCCTCGAGCTCGGGGGCGACGAGGTCGGGGTCCAGGGTGGACGACCACAGGGCGCGCGCCGCCCCCTTCGCGTGGGCGAGGCGCAGGCGGTAGAGGTCGCAGAGCTTGCGGCGGCGGTCGAGGAGGTCGCCCCAGGCGAGGAACATCTCCGGGTCCCGCGCGAGGACGTCCTCCCCGCGGTGGTGCAGGCGCAGGTTGTAGACGGGTCGGGCGAGGTGGGCCGAGAGCTCGTCGATCTCGTCCTCCCGCTCCTGCCAGCCGGCCGTCACGGCGGCGACGGGACCCTTCACGCCGACCTCGCCGACCGCCCGCACGAGCGTCGGGCGCAGGCGTTGGGGACCGAGCAGGACAACGGGCCGCATCTTCGGCATCCTATGGCCCCTGCCTCCGCGGCCGAAGGGCCGCGTGAGCCGGGTGGAGGGCGACGCCATGCACGTGATCTTCGTCGAGCCCGGCTTCCCCGCGAACCAGCGCCAGTTCGTCCGGGCGCTCCACGCGGCGGGTGCCCGCATCACCGGGATCGGCGAGCGGCCGGTCGAGGCGCTGGGCGACGAGCTCCGGGGGTGGCTGCACGCCTACGAGCGCGTCGGCAACGTCTGCGACGAGGACGCCATGACGGTCGCGGTGCGGCGGGTCCAGAAGCGCGAGCGGGCCGACCGGCTCGAGGCGACCGTCGAGGCCCACATCCTGCCCGCCGCGCACGTCCGCGAGGCCTGCGGGATCCCGGGGACGTCGGTGCGGACCGCCTTCCTCTGCCGCGACAAGCCCGCGATGAAGGAGGCGCTCCGCGCCGCGGGCATCCCCACGGCGCGCTCGACGGGCGCCGACGACCCGGAGGCCGCCCGGCGGTTCGCCCGCGAGGTCGGCTACCCGCTGATCGTGAAGCCGCGGGCGGCCGCGGGGGCCTCCGGCACGGTGCGCGTCGACGACGCGGCCGGCCTCGAGAGGGCGATCGAGGGCGGGCGCCTCGGGCAGGGCGGCTCCGTCGCGATCGAGGAGTTCGTCGAAGGCCACGAGGCGTTCTACGACACGCTCACGATCAAGGGGAAGGTCGTCCACGACTTCGTCTCCCACTACTTCCCCGGCGTGCTCGAGGCGATGCGGACGCGCTGGATCTCGCCGCAGATCGTCGTGACGAACCGACTCGACGCCTCGGGCTACGACGAGGTGAAGCGGATGGGACAGTCCGTGGTCACGGCGCTCGGAATCGACACGAGCGCGACGCACATGGAGTGGTTCTTCGGCCCGAAGGGGCTCAAGTTCTCCGAGATCGGGTGCCGCCCGCCGGGGGTCGGCGCCTGGGACCTCTACTGCGCGGCCAACGACTTCGACCTCTACCTCGAGTGGGCCCACGCGATCGTCCACGGGCGGCCCCAGACGCGCCCGTCGCGGCGCTACTCCTCGGGGATGATCGCCTTGCGCCCCGACCGCGACGGCCGCATCACGGGCTACGAGGGCGTCGAGGCGATCCAGCACCGCTACGGCCCGTGGATGATCGACATGCACCTGCCGCCCCCGGGCACCCCGACGCAGCCCGTCGAGGCGGGCTACATGGCCAACGCGTGGGTGCGCATGAAGCACCCCGACTACGACCAGCTGCGCGAGATGCTCGACGACGTCGGGCGCACCCTCAAGGTGCGCGCGTCCTAGGCGAAGACCCGGGCGGCCCGTCCGACGGGGGGAGCGCTCCGAAGGAGAGGCCGTCGCGACGGTCGGTTCCCACGGAAGGTCCGTAGCGCGGGCGTCCGCGCGCGACTAGGCTCCTGCCATGGGGGCGACACGGAGGTCGCCATGCGCAGGTTCTCCTCGCTCCTCGGCGCGGCCGCGATCGTCGGCCTGGTCGCCTGCGGCGGTGGCGGTGACGACGACGACCCGCCCGCGGACCCGGTCACGCCCCCGACGCCCGTCACCTTCGCGCCTGGGCCCGTGACGGACATCCCCGTCCTCACGCTGTACACGCCCCCCCACGCGTTGAAGGACACCGAGCTCTGCGACCACGACGCGGACGGCACGCAGGACCTCGCGTGGATGTTCTCGACGACGTACAACGACGACCCGACGCACGACATCGAGTCGATGCCGGGCGTGGGCGACGGGTCGTTCCTCAGCGAGTACGGAGGCGGGGGGTACGCCTCCGTCGTGCTCCCGGAGATCGTCGCGGGCCGATTCCTCGGCACCGGCGTGGAGGACGAGGGCTACGCACTCGCGACCGAGAATCCCGACGGCTCCATTTTCGTGCGGACGGTCGGGTACCGGTTCGTGGGCATGAGCCGGATCCAGGTCGGCGGCGCCGGCGGCGCCACCGGGTCGCCCGCGGGCCTCGTCGCCGGCGACTGGAACGGCGACGGGACCGAGGACCTCGCGGTGGGCGACTCCGACGCGAGCCGGGTGCTCTCGTGGCTCTCGCTCGGCGAGACCGGCCTCGAGGACGACGTCGAGACGGCGCTTCCCGGCGCCACGGTGCCGACGACGCTCGCGGCCGGCGACGTCGACGGGGACGGCGACGACGACATCGTGGTCGCGCTGGGCGGCGACGGCTACGTCGTCCTCGAGAGCCTGGGCGACGGGACGTTCTCGGCCGGCTCGGCCGTCCCGCTCGGCTCCGGCCGCTCGTTCGCGTCGATGGTGTGCGGCGACGTCGATGGAGACGGCGACGAGGACGTAGCGGGTGTCGTGCTGCAGTCCGCTCAGCCGAGGCGGCTCGGGACGCTGCGAGGGAACGACGACGGCACGTTCGGCTCCCTCGTCCTGACGACGCTCGAGACCTCGCTCGGCGCGACCCCGCTCCTCCACCTCCACGTGGGCGACTTCAACGGGGACCTGCGCGACGACCTCGCTTTCGTCGCCCCCGCGCTCGACCGCACCGTCGTGATGCTCGGCGACGGGGTGGGTCGCTTCGTGGACGCGCCCGACGCCGACCTGCTCGGCGGAGGCAACGCCACGCTCGGCAAGGGCGACGTGGACGGCGACGGCGACCTGGACCTCGTCGTCGGCGACGAGACCGGCATGTCGGTCCGCGCGCTGCTGAACGAGACCCTCTGAGCGGCGACCCCGAGGGCTACTTCTTCCGGCGCTTCTTCCCGCCCTCCGTGGGCTTCGGGGCCTGGACGCGGGCGGGCGACGGCGCCATGGATGCCGGCGCGGGCGCGGCCTTGGG